>NZ_CAURTV010000138.1:0-7503 GCF_963527515.1 uncultured Cellulomonas sp.
GTGCTGCTGTTCTCGCCGGCCGCCCGACGGGCGGGTGCCGCGCGGGCGGACGTGCCGACCGGGCCGTTCCTGCGCCGCGCGGGTGCCGCGATCGTCGCCGCCGCGTCCAGCGCCGCGCTCGTGGTGGGCTTCCCCGTGCTGCTCCGGCTGAGCTCGACACCCGCGGAGTACGCCGCCTCCGCGCCGCTGCTCATCGCGGTCTCCCTCACCCGGGCGCCCCTGATGATCCCCCTCGGCGCGTACCAGGGCGTCGCGATCACGCACTTCCTCACCCATCGCGACCGCGGGATCGGCGCCATCCGGCCGGTGGCCCTCGCCGTGCTCGGCGCCGGGGTGGTCGGCGCCGCCCTGGCCGGCGTCGTCGGTCCCTGGCTGATGACGGCGCTCATCCGGTCCGACTACCGGGTGGACGGCCTCGTGCTCGCCGGCCTGACGTTCGCGGCGGCGCTGCTGGCGCTCCTCACGCTCACCGGTGCGGCGGTCCTGGCGCTCGACCGGCACGCGGCCTACACGGCGGGGTGGATCTGCGCGACCGTGACGGCCGTGGTCGTCCTGCTGCTCCCCCTGCCCGTGGAGCTCCGCGCGGTCCTGAGCCTCGGTGCCGGGCCCGTCGTCGGGGTCGTCGTGCACCTCGTGGCGGCGTCACGAGCGCCCTTGATCGGTCGGTAGAGTGCAGGCCATGCCCGCGAGCCCCGAGCAGAGAGTGCTCATCATCGTCCCGGCGTGGAACGAGGAGGAGACCGTGGGCACCGTCGTCCGCGAGGTGCGCGACACGCTTCCCGACGCCGACATCCTCGTCGTGAACGACGGCTCGACGGACCGCACCGCGGCGGTGGCGAAGGCGGCGGGCGCGCGGGTCCTGGACCTGCCGATCAACCTCGGCGTCGGCGGCGCCATGCGCGCCGGCTACACCTTCGCCTACCGCAACGGCTACGACCGGACCGTGCAGCTCGACGCCGACGGCCAGCACGACCCGGCCCAGGTGCGGGTGCTGTTCGACACGCTCGACGCCGAGCAGGCGGACATCGTCATCGGCGCCCGGTTCGCCGGCGTCGGCGAGTACGAGGTCCGCGGCCCCCGCAAGTGGTCGATGACCATCCTGTCCAAGGTGCTCTCCCGCGTGGCCCGCACGAGGCTCACGGACACCACCTCGGGCTTCAAGGCCTGCGCCCCGTCGGCGATCCGGCTGTTCTCCGCCAACTACCCCGCGGAGTACCTCGGCGACACCATCGAGTCGCTCGTCATCGCCTCGCGCGCCGGCCTGCGGGTGCGCCAGGTGGGCGTCGAGATGCGGGTGCGGGCGGGCGGACGGCCCTCGCACAGCCCCGTGAAGGCCGCCGTCTTCCTCTCGCGGGCCATGCTGGCGCTCATCATCGCCCTGTCCCGGCCGAGCGAGCCCGTGGCCGTGGACCGGACCGCGGCATGAGCGGCTACCTGTTCGCCGTCGGCCTGTCCGTCCTGGTCATCGGCCTGCTGTTCTTCCTGCTGCGCACGCGCCGGATCCGGGAGAAGTACGCCGGCATCTGGATCGCTCTCGCCGCGGCCGTGGTGATCGTGAGCATCTTCCCGCAGCTCGCCTTCTGGCTCTCGCGGGTGTTCGGGGTCAACACCCCGGTGAACCTGGTGTTCGCCACCGCGTTCGTCGTCCTGCTGCTCGTGTGCATCCAGCTGTCCGCCGAGGTGTCGAACCTCGAGGAGGAGACCCGGACGCTCGCCGAGGAGATCGCGCTGCTGCGCCTGGAGGTCAGCGAGCTGGCGGAGCGTCAGCGCGCCGCGGAGACCGGTCCCGACCCGGGGTCCGCGCGGGACTGAGCTACTCCGGGCTGAGCACGCAGACGACGTCCGACGTGGACAGGACCACCTTGAGCGCCGGGAAGTAGATCGCGCGCCGCAGGGTTCCGGCCACCTCGGCGTACACCCCCGCCGTCATGCGGTGCACCCCGTGGATCACGGACGTCTCGAAGCCGCGCCGCCGCGCACCGCGGAAGCGCACGATCGTCATGCCGGCCTCGTGGGCGTAGTACGTCAGCTTGTGCGCGCCGATGGCGTTGACGTGCGTCGGGTCACCGTTCTGGAACGCGTTGCCGAGCCAGCTGTCGGCGTTCGGGAAGCGCAGCAGCAGGGCGCCGTGCGGGCGCAGCTTGCTGCGGAGCTCCTGCAGGAACGGCACGCTCTGGTCCGGGGGGATGTGCTCGAGCACGTCCCAGCCGGCGATGAGGTCGAAGGACGCGTCGGGGAGCCCGGGAAGGTCGTGAGCGGCCAAGGCCGTGAAGCCGGCGTCCCGCGCGGTGCCCACGAGCTCGGGCAGGAGCTCGGTGCCCGTCACGTTCCACCCCTGGCGCCGGCAGTACCCGAGGAACTGGCCGTTGCCGAAGCCGACCTCCAGCACGTCGCTCACCTCGGTGAACCGGCACACCTCGCGCAGCTCGGACCGGAAGTAGGCGTCGTCACCGCGCTCCACCGCGGCGAAGGCCCCGGGCTCGTCCCAGCCCTTCCAGGCGGTGTACACACTGTCCACGCGCTCCCGGCGTCTCTCCTGGGTCACGCGGCCGATGCTAACGACTTTCCGGGCGTCCGGGTCGGTGCGCGGTGACGAAGATCAGGCCAGGACGCTCGGGGCCGCGACGGCCCAGCGCTCCCGCCAGTCGCCGATGGGTGCGATGCCCGCGCGGGTGAGCGCGTCGTGGCCGAGCACCGAGTACGCCGGGCGGGGCGCGGGGCGCGCGAACGCGTCGCTGGTGGTCGGTCGCACGATCGCGGGGTCCAGGCCAGCCTCCTCGACGACCGCCTGCGCGAACGCGTGCCACGACGCGGACCCGGACGAGGTGCCGTGGTACGTGCCCGACGGCGCACCCGCCGCGACGAGCCGGGCGACGAGGTCGGCGAGGTCGGCCGTCCACGTCGGCTGACCGACCTGGTCGGCCACGACGTCGAGCCCGCCGCGCTCGCCCGCGACCCGCGCGATCGTCTTGGGGAAGCACGAGCCGCCCGCCCCGTACAGCCACGCGGTACGCACGACGAGGTGGTCGTCGTTCGACGCCCGCACGGCCCACTCGCCCGCGGCCTTCGTGCGGCCGTAGGCCGACCGCGGCGCCAGCGCGCCGTCCTCCGGGTAGGGGGCGGTGGCGGCGCCGTCGAACACGTAGTCGGTGGAGATCTGGACGCTGCGCGCGCCGGCAGCCCGCGCGGCACGGGCGAGCAGCGCCGCGCCGGTCGCGTTGATGGTGAACGCCGTCGCCTCCTGCGTCTCGGCGTCGTCCACCGCGGTCCACGCCGCGCAGTTGACCACGACGTCGTGCCCGCGCACCGCGCGGCCGACCGCCGCCTCGTCGACGATGTCCAGCTCCGTGCGGTCGCCCGCCGTGACGTCGTGACCGTCCGCCGTCAGCCGTCGGACGAGGTCCTGGCCGAGCATCCCGCCCGCACCTGTCACCAACCAGCGCACCCTGCACTCCTTCGATCGTCGTGTCCGGGCCGTCGCCGCACAGTCCGCCAGCCTAGCCGCGCCGTTAGGATGAGCGGTCGCTGACTGCCGAGGGCAGACCGGACACCGACTGACGGAAAGAGGCCGACGTGAAGTTCCGCGAGCTCGAGGTCCCGGGGGCCTGGGAGATCACCCCGCAGCAGTTCGGGGACCCCCGCGGTGTGTTCCTCGAGTGGTTCAAGGGCGGGCCGTTCGCCGAGGCCGTGGGCCACCCCCTCGACCTGCAGCAGGCCAACTGCTCGGTGTCCGCCGCCGGCGTGCTGCGGGGCATCCACTTCGCCGATGTCCCGGTGGGTCAGGCCAAGTACGTCACCTGCCCGAAGGGTGCGGTGCTCGACGTGGTGGTGGACATCCGCGTGGGCTCGCCGACGTTCGGGCGCTGGGACTCGGTCCTGCTGGACGACGTGGACCGCCGGGCGATCTACCTGTCGGAGGGGCTCGGGCACGCGTTCCTGTCGCTCGAGGACGACTCGACGGTCGTCTACCTGTGCTCCGCCGGCTACTCGCCGGGCCACGAGCACGGCATCCACCCGCTCGACCCCGAGGTCGGCATCGTCTGGCCCACGACGGCCCGCGACGGCCGCCCCCTCACCCCGCAGCTGTCCGAGAAGGACCTCGCGGCACCGTCCCTGTCGGAGGCGGCCGGGACCGGGCTCCTGCCCACGTTCGCCGCCGTGCAGGAGTACGTCGACTCGCTGCGGGCCTGACGGGTGACGTCTGCCCCCGACGGCCCGGTGCGCGTGGTCGCGGTCGTCGTCACGTACGCGCCGGACGTCCCGACGACCGCAGGACTGCTGACCGCGCTGGCCGCCCAGGTGGACGAGGTCGTCGTCGTGGACAACGGCAGCGACCCGGCCGTGCGCGACGGGCTCGCTGCGCACGTCGAGCGGGACGGCGGGCTCTTCGTGGCACTGCCCGAGAACGTCGGGATCGGCGGCGCCCAGAACGTGGGGAGCGATCGCGCGCGGGAGGCCGGGGCGACGCACGTCCTGTTCTCGGACCAGGACAGCCTGCCCGCGCCGGACATGGTGGCGCAGCTGCTCGCCGGGCTGGCGCGGGCCCGTGCGCGTGGCGACCGGACCGGCGCGGTCGGCCCGCTGCCCGTGGACGACCGGGACGAGACGGCGACGCTGCTGTTCGAGCCCCGGCGCTGGGGGCCGCGGCGCGCACCCGTCCCCGATGACCCCGAGGCGCTGGTCCCGGTCGCCTTCCTCCTCGCCTCCGGCTGCCTCGTCCCGGTCGAGGTCCTCGACGAGGTGGGCCCGATGCGGGCGGAGTGGTTCATCGACCACGTGGACCTCGAGTGGGGCCTGCGGGTGCGGCGGGCCGGTTACGCGCTCTTCGGCGTCGTCGGTGCCCGGCTCGGGCACCAGCTGGGCGACCGGCTGGCCCGCGTGCCCGGGCGCACGCGGGAGGTCCACATCCACAGCCCGCTGCGCAACTACTACATGGCCCGCAACACCCTGCTGCTGGTGCGCTCCGGGCTCATGCCCTGGGCGTGGCGGGTGGGCTACGTGGCGTGGATCGTGAAGTACTCCGCGTACTACGTGCTGGCGGTGAGCCCGCGGGGCTCGCGCCTGCGCCAGCTCGTCGCCGGCCTGCGGGACGGCGTCCTGGGCAGGACCGGCCGGCGGCGCTGAGCGTCAGAGCCGAGCGTCAGAGGTAGTAGTGCTGGACGACGACGCCGATCGACATGGCGTGCAGGACGAGCACGCCCGCCGCCAGGACGAGGGTCGGCCACGTCGGGCTCCACCGGCCCCGGCTGAGCCGGGCGGTGAGCAGGCCGGGCAGCGCCAGCAGCGCCGGGACCGTCATCAGCGCGTACCGGCCCTGCAGGAGGTCCGTCCGGCCCGACGACGCGAAGTAGAAGTACTCGATCCCGTAGAGCAGCAGGAGCGTCCCGACGCCGAACCCGACGCACACCGCGATCAGCCGGTCGAGCTGGGCGGAGCCCTCGGTCCGGAGACGCTTCATCGGCAGCACCACCAGCCACGCCAGCACCCCGAGCGCCACGAGCAGCGAGAACGCCCACAGCACGTTGTAGACGACCTGCGGGAGCGGGGTGTTGACCCAGCCGAAGTCGCCCCAGAACTGGGTGACCCAGATCAGCCGGAACTCGGCGAAGTCCGGGGCGTACTGCGAGGCGAGGTAGACGAAGGGCGACCGCGCCGACGGGTCGCCCTCGGCGGCGGGGAAGCCGTTGCTCGTGGCGATCCCGAGCAGGCGCGCCACGACCACCCACACCCCGTAGGTGAGCGCCACGCCGAGCGCCGCCAGCAGCGGCTCCCCGACCAGCACACGCCAGGACCGCACCCGGTGCCGGACCTTGCCCAGCACCCAGCCGATCGCGACCGGCACGACGGCGGCCACGACGAACGGCTTGCCCAGGAGCCCGAACCCGACCAGCGCACCGGCCAGGAGCATCAGCCAGGGCGCCCGCTCCAGGCGGGTCAGCCGCGCACCCACCCACAGCGCCCCGAAGCCGGCCAGGATCACCAGGGCGTCGTTGTTCACGATCGCGAACTGGTGCGCGAGCATCGGCTGCAGCGCCACCGCGACCGCGAGGCCCGCCTGCGCGAACCGCCGGCCCGGGAACACCTCGCGCCCGAACATCCACGCGAGGAACGTCGCGAGCGCGCCGAGCAGCACGGTCCAGACGCGGATCGCGTGCACCTGGTCCACCGTGTCGTCGGGTGCCAGCAGGTAGAACGGCACCGCGGGCGCGTAGTAGGCGGGGCCGTAGCCCGCCGCGGGGCCGGCCCCGTCGGAGTAGGTGCCCGCGCGGGTGTCCTCGCGCGCCAGCTCCGCGACGGCCTCGGGCGAGTAGTCCGGCCGGTCCGTCGGGACCATCGCGGACACGTGCATGCCCTCGCTGGCCACCTGCAGCGACTCGCTGTACGGCGTGTACGGCTCGGCGGGGTCGTCGCGGTTGGGGACGCGACCCTCCTCGGCCATGAACTGCACGTTGGCGAAGTGCGCGCCCTCGTCCATGCCCTGCAGGGGCGGGATCAGCGCCGCCCACAGCAGCCCGCGGACCACGACGAGCGCGAGCAGGGCGACGATGCCCCAGCGCGGCCGGGTGAGCAGCAGGACGATGCCGGCCACGGCGAACAGGACGAGGGCGACGATGCCGACGGGGCCGCCCCACACCGGTCCGTAGGCGGCGACGCGGTCGAGGATCTCGTCGACGTGGCCGGCCATGGTCGGCTCGGGGTCGTACGCGGCGACGAGCGCGTCCTCGCCCTCCAGCGTGTCCCAGACGGACGGCCCCGCGCGGCTCCCGGGCAGCAGCGCGATGTCGAGCTCGTACGTGCGCCCCGCGCTGTCCGGGACCGGGGGGAAGGCGACCACGGGGGTCAGCTCGTTGTCCGCCAGCGCGGCGCAGTCGACCGTGCCTGAGCCGACGGGGTCCCCGGTCGCCGCGTCCGAGAGCCGGGCGTCGAGCGTGCAGTCGATCGTGCCCATGTACGTCGCGAAGATCACGGACACCTCGGCGAGCCCGTCCTGCGTGGCCTCCAGGCGGCCCGCGTACGGCTCGGACGCCGAGATCTGCGGCAGCGGGGACGTCAGCGAGTGGTGCTGGGTGTCGTCGCCCGTGATCGTGCCGCCCGGGCGCAGCAGACCGGCGGCCAGCACGGCGAGGAGCGCCACGAGCACGGCGAGCGTCGGGATCCACCACGCGACGGGACGGTCGGTCGCCTCGACGGCGGCCGTCGGGACGACCGTCTCGTCCTGCGTGACCGGCTCGGACTCACGTCCGGCCGGGCGCGTCCAGCTCGCCATGGTGCGATCTCCCCCGACCTTCTCGGTACCGTCCCGGCGACCGTCGGTGCCGGCACGCGCCGAGGCACCGTCCGGCGCCTCGCTGCGCGGCGGGCAGGTCGCAATCGGCGCTCATCCTCTCACGGGCGCCGACCCGCCTCAGAACCCGGCGCGTCGCCGCGCGGCACACCGGGGCGTCAGCGGCCGAGGCGTCGCCGCGTCGCGTCGACGGTCTTGCGGGCCACCCCGCGCACGCC
>NZ_CAURTV010000139.1:0-7478 GCF_963527515.1 uncultured Cellulomonas sp.
GGCGACGGCGTCACCCAGGGTTGCGGCGACGGCGCTGAGCTGCGCCAGCTCGTCGGCGGCGGCGGGGTCGGAGGCGACGAGGCGCTCGACCGCGGCGCGCTCGTCGGGGTCGACGGCGTCGAGCGCGTAGGCGCCGAGCAGGGTGCGGGCGTCGTCGTCGGAGATCGTCATGACGTCACCCCCAGGCAGTCGCGCAGCCGGAGCAGCCCGTCCCGGATCCGGCTCTTCACGGTCGGCAGGGGCGCAGCCAGCTCGTCGGCCACCTCACGGTAGGTCCGGCCGCCGTAGTACGCGAGGACCACCGCCTGCTTCTGCGTGGGCGTCAGGGTGCCGAGGCAGTCGCGGACGCGGACCTGCTCGAGGGCGGACTCCACCTCGTCGGCGACCACGTCGAACTCGCGCTCGGCGCTGGAGTCGAGGACGCGCTGGTCGCGGTCGCGCTGGGCCTGGACCGCCCGGACGCGGTCGACGGCCCGCCGGTGCGCGAGCGTCAGGGTCCAGGTGCGCGCGGAGCCGCGCTCGCGGTCGAACCGCGCGGCCGTGCGCCAGACCTCGACCCAGACCTCCTGGGCCACCTCGGCCGCGTGGTCGGGGTCCCGCAGGACGCCGAGGCAGGTGCCGAAGACCCCGCGTCCGAGCGCGTCGTACAGGGCGGCGAACGCGGAGTCGTCGCCCCGCGCCACGTCCGAGAGCAGGGACTCGGCGGAGCGGGACGCGCTCGACTCGTCCGGTCCTCGCTCCACGCGGGCCAGTGTGCCCCAGGACCTGCCCACCCGCCCTTCGGCCGGCGCGAGCCGAGCACCGGTGCGCCTGGGGAGGCGCACCGGTGGCGGGGACAGCTGCAGCAGGGACATGGGTCCGTCGTCCGTCGGTTCGGGTGGGTCGGTGGTGGTTCGGTGCCGACGCCCGCGCGGATGGCTCCCTCAGCGGCGCAGGGCGACGGCGGCGTCGAGGTGGGCCTCGCGGCGCAGCTCGTGCACCCGGCGCTCGGCGTGCTGCCACGCCTCGACGGGAGCCGGAGCGGCCGGACGTGCCAGCCGGGCGCGCGTGGAGCGCAGGACGAGTCGGGGGACGGGGATGCGCACGGTGCGCACGTCGTACGTCAGCGCGACCATGTCACGCCTCCTCGGGTGTGGTGGTGCTGGGGCCAGCTGCGGGTTCGACCGCAAGGTCGGGGTGGCTGGTGGCGAACCAGCGCATGAGGAGGGCGCCCTCCGGCCGGGTCGAGGGGTCGAGCGTGCGGGCGACGTAGGGCTCGAACAGCGCGTTCACAGCGCGCAGCAGCGCGTCGGTCTCCTCGGGCGTGGCCCAGAACGTGTCCTTGGTCATCGACGTCGGCAGGGGCCGGCCGGCCAGCTCGGCCGCGCGGTCCGCGCGCTGGTGCAGGAAGTCGATGAAGCCGGCGGCACCCTGCTGCACGGCCACCTCCGCCAGCTCGACGACGGCGCGGACGGAGCCGGGGACCGAGTCGTCGGGCACGAACTGCTCGCGCCGGGCGCTCGGGCGCCAGGGACGCTCGCGCCCGCGCGGCTCGGCGGGCTCGATGAACCCGTAGCGCGCCAGCAGGCGCAGGTGGAACGAGCAGTTGGCCACCGACTCACCCGTGTGCTTGGCGCACTGGGTGGCGGTCGCCTCGCGCGTGTCGTCGAGGAACTCCAGCAGTGCCAGCCGCAGGGGGTGTGCCAGCGCGCGGATCCGCTCGGGGTCGCTGCGGTCGGCCCGGGCCTCGCTGGTCTCCGTGGTGCTCATGACTTGACCGTATGCTACGCAACGGTCATTGCGCAAGAGTCGTTGCGAAAGAGGCGTTGAGGAAAGACCGAAGGCCCCCACCGTGGTGGAGGCCTTCGTCGTGCTGCGGGACGGGTCAGATCACTTGAACGCGTCCTTGACGTTCTCGCCAGCCTGCTTCACGTTCGCGCTGGCCTGACCGCCCTTGCCGTCTGCTTCGAGCCGCTCGTCGTCAGTCGCCTTGCCGGCGGCTTCCTTGACCTTGCCCTTGGCTTCTTCCGCAGCGTTGCTGATCTTGTCGTCGAGACCCATCAGAATCACTCCTCTCGGGTTGGCAACTCCTCGACGTTACGGCTGCTCCGCGCCGTCCGCATCCGCAACGACCGCATCCCGCAGGGCGCCGAGCACCTGCTCCCAGTTCGCGGTCGAGTGCGCCGCCTCCTCAGCCGACCCGTTGCCGTCCTGCTCGAGGGTGACGGTCGTGGAGCCGCCGTGCTCCTCGAACGTGAAGGTCAGGTGGTGGTAGCTCTCGGGGACGTCCGGCTGGCCGCTCAGCGGCGAGAAGTGCGTGTACCGCAGGCGCCGGGGCCGCTCCACCTCGAGGATCTCGCCGTGGTCCTGGAACGGCTTGCCGTCCCACTCGCCGTCGAACGTGATGGGCACGCCGACCACGTAGGCGCTGGTGATGCGGGCGCCCATCATCCAGGTGGCCTCGGGGTCGACCAGGGTGTCCCACACCGTCTCGGCTGACGCCGGGACGTCGACGGATGCTCGAGCGACGTGACTCTCAGACATGGTGCCCTCCCCGCACGCGGTACAGGTCGGTGAGCGTGAAGATCTCCGACCCGTGGTGGATGATCTCGCGGTTGATGTGCGCCACCAGGTGCGCGAACGGTGACTGCGCATCGATCTCGGTGGCCTGGCTGAGGCCGACCGTGAAGATGTCATCGTCGGACAGGTCAGCGATCGCCGCGCGCCAGGCGTCGGCCACCCGGGTGAGCTCGGCGACGGCCGGTCCGACCTCGCCCGAGTACGTCAACGTGGGTCGCTTGGCCTCGTGCGCGCCGAACGTCCAGTCGTGGCGCTCGGTGAGCACCTCCGTGAGGTGCGCGACGAGCCACGCGACCGTGCGGGGACCGGGGTGGTCCGGACCCTCGGGCCACTCGACCACCCAGTCACCGACGCCGAACGTGCGCGGCGCGGTGCTCTCGGAGCGCCGCCGGACGCTCAGGGCGCCCGGTGCCGGCTCCCACTCGAACTCGTCCTGCGTGAGGGTCTCGAGGCGGCGCGCGAGCTCCCACCAGGAGTACTCCAGCTGCCCGCGGACCACCGCCCGCGGCGTGGGGACGGTGAGGATCGACCAGTCGAAGTTCTCCACAGCTCCCGACCGTAGCGAAGCCCGGTGACACTCACTCGGTGGCGGCTTCCTCCCGGAGGCGCGGCTCCGTCCGGCGAGAGGGCGCGAAGCCGGCCTTGTCGGCGTAGAACGCTCGGACCTCGTCCATGTCCCCGGCGACGTCGCCGGTCAGCCGGAGGGTCGGGCCCAGGCCCGCGGTCATCGTCGTGCGGTCGACGTACCCGAGGGTGACCGGCAGGTCGGTCGCGCGGGCGATGCGGTAGAAGCCCGACTTCCAGCCGGAGCCGCTGCGGGTGCCCTCGGGGGTGACGACGAGGTAGAAGCGGTCACCCCCCTGGATGCGCGCGACCAGCTCGTCCACCAGACCGGCCGGGTCGCGACGGTCCACGGGGATGCCGCCGAGCGCGCGCATCACCGGACCTGCCGGGCCGCGGAACAGCTGGTGCTTGCCCAGCCACCGGATCGGCAGGTCCGCCTCGCCACTGATCGCGAGCATGAGGATGAAGTCCCAGTTCGACGTGTGCGGCGCACCGATCAGCAGGCCGGCACCGTCCACCGGGACGCGTTCGGTCTGAAGGGTCCACCGGCTCAGCCGCCAGTAGGCGAGGGCGAGGGTGCGTCGGAGCGTCACGGACTGGACGGTACCCGAGGCCGCAGTCACACCGACGTGTGAGGGATTGCGACCCTCTCTTGACTGCACACCACGGGGGTTCGTAGTGTCTGGTCACGACGCTGCAAGAACTCGACATGTCGCACGCACAAAGTGGTGTACCACGCGGCAAACTGGCGAACGGCGTCGGCTCCGCAGTTCACCGCCGTGCTCGTGCCGGTGGGGCACCGACGCCCCCCCGACAGGCCGGTCCCGTGGGTCCACCGTCGGGCGTGCGGGAACGGGCAGCGCGCCCGGCACGGACCCCGCCCCGGCGGGAGAACGAGGGACCACCTCATGAGCATGAGAAGGAACGTCAGGCTCGCCGTCGTGGCGACCGCCACGGCGGCGCTCGTCGCCCCGCTCGGCCTCGCGGTCTTCGCGCAGGGCGCGGTGGCCGCCGGCCCGAACCTCGCCGCGGGCAAGCCCGCCACCGCCAGCAGCACCGTGGACGTCTACGGCGCCGGCAACGTCACGGACGGCAACCAGTCGACCTACTGGGAGTCGACCAACAACCAGCTCCCGCAGTGGGTGCAGGTGGACTTGGGCAGCGCCGCCACGGTCACCGACCTCACCCTGAAGCTCCCGACCGGCGCCTGGGGAGCGCGGACGCAGACGATCACCGTCCAGGGCTCCACCACCGGCTCGACGTTCACCACCCTGAAGGCCTCGACGGGCTACACGTTCGACCCGGGCGCGGCCAACACCGTGAACGTCGACGTCACCGACACCTCCGTGCGGTTCGTGCGGCTGAGCATCACGGCCAACACCGGCTGGCCGGCCGGGCAGCTCTCGGAGCTCGAGGTCTACGGCACCACGACGCCGGACCCGACACCGACGCCGACCACCCCTCCGACCGGCCAGAACCTCGCGCTGAGCAGGCCGATCGTCGCCTCCTCCACCGAGTGGACCTACACGGCCGGGAACGCGGTCGACGGGAACCTCGGCAGCTACTGGGAGGGCGCCGGCGGTCAGTACCCGAGCAACCTCACCGTCACGCTCGCGTCAGCCAGCCAGCTGTCTGCGGTCACCGTCAGGCTCAACCCCGACGGGGCGTGGGGCAACCGCACCCAGACCTTCTCCGTGGAGGGCCGCACCGGCACCGGAGCGTTCACCACGCTCGCGCCCTCGGCCGCCCGCGCGTTCAGCCCGTCCACCGGCAACACGGTCACCGTGCCCGTGATCGGCACCGCCACCGACGTCCGTCTCGTGTTCACCGGCAACACCGGCGCCGGCAACGGCCAGGTGGCCGAGCTGCAGGTGTTCGGCGCCGCGGCACCCAACCCTGACCTCACCGTCACCGGCGTCACCGGCCCGGCCAACGCGACCGAGTCGACCCCCCTCACGCTCACGGCGACCGTGCGGAACGTCGGCACGTCGGCGTCCGCCGCCACGACGCTCGCCTTCCAGGTGGACGGCCAGAACGCCGTCAACGCGAACGTCGGTGCCCTGAACCCCGGTGCCACCGCCACGGTGACGGGAAGCATCGGCGGCCGCGCCGCCGGCTCCTACACGATCGGCGCCGTGGCCGACCCGGCCAACACGGTGGTCGAGCAGAACGAGTCCAACAACGCGTACAGCAACCCCACGAAGCTCGTCGTGTCCCCGGTGCCCAGCTCCGACCTGGTCCCCGTGGTCAGCTGGTCCCCGAGCAACCCGGCCGCGGGCGCGGTCGTCACGTTCACCGGCGCGGTCGCCAACAACGGCACCATCGCCACGTCGACCGCGGCGCACGGGCTGACGGTCACCATCAAGGACTCCACCACCGGCACCGTGGTCCGGACGCTCACCGGGTCTGTGCAAGGAAGCATCGGCGTGGGCGCGACCAGCGGGACGGTGAACCTGGGCACCTGGACGGCCGGCAACGGCACGTACGACGTGTCCAGCGCGGTGGCCGCCGACTCGACCGAGGTGCCGGGCAAGCAGGCGAACAACGTGGTCTCGGGCGGGATCTTCGTCGGCCGCGGCGCGCGCCTGCCGTTCGACATGTACGAGGCCGAGGACGGCCGCACCGGCGGCGGCGCGGTGCTCGTCGGCCCCAACCGCACGGTCGGCGACCTGGCGGGCGAGGCCTCCGGGCGCCGCGCGGCCACGCTGAGCGCCACGGGCTCCTGGGTCGAGTGGACGACGAAGAACCCCACCAACACCCTGGTCACGCGGTTCTCGATCCCGGACAACGCCGCCGGCACCGGAGCCAGCGGGAGCATCGACGTCTTCGTCAACGGCACCTACCTCAAGCGCCTCGACCTGACGTCACGGTTCGCGTGGCTCTACGGCGACGAGAAGGGCCCGAACAACAACCCCAGCTCCGGCGGGCCGCGGCACATCTACGACGAGGCCAGCACCCTCCTGGGCACCACCGTCCCCGCGGGCGCGACCATCCGGCTGCAGCGCACGGCGAGCAACCCCCAGCCGGTGACGGTCGACTTCATCAACACGGAGCTGGCCACGGCCGACCCCAACCCCAACCCGGCGCAGTACGTGCAGCCCACCGGGTTCACGCACCAGGACGTCCAGAACGCCCTGGACCGGGCGCGCATGGACACCACGGGCACGATCAAGGGCGTCTACCTGCCCGCCGGCGACTACAGCACCTCGAGCAAGTTCCAGGTGTACGGCAAGGCGGTCGACATCGTCGGTGCCGGTCCCTGGTTCACCCGGTTCTTCGCGCCCACCGGTCAGGAGAACACCGACGTCGGCTTCCGCGCGGAGGCGTCGTCCAACGGGTCGAAGTTCCGCGGGTTCGCCTACTTCGGCAACTACACCTCGCGCATCGACGGACCCGGCAAGGTCCTCGACTTCACCAACGTCGCCAACATGACGGTGGACAACTTGTGGGTCGAGCACATGATCTGCATGTTCTGGGCGTCCAACATGGACTCCAGCACGATCACCAGCTCGCGCATCCGGAACACGTTCGCCGACGGCATCAACATGACCAACGGCAGCGCCAACAACCGGGTGGCCAACATCGAGGCGCGCGGCACGGGTGACGACTCGTTCGCCCTGTTCGCGGCCACCGACGCGGGCGGCACCGGCCAGACCGGCAACGTCTACGAGAACCTCACGTCGCTGGTCACCTGGCGCGCGGCGGGGCTGGCGGTCTACGGCGGGTACGGGAACGTGTTCCGGAACATCTACATCGCGGACACGCTCGTGTACTCCGGCATCACGATCAGCTCGCTCGACTTCGGGTACCCGATGGACGAGTTCGGCTCCGCGGCGCCGACGAGCTTCCAGAACATCTCGATCGTGCGCGCCGGCGGTCACTTCTGGGGCAACCAGACGTTCCCCGCCATCTGGGTGTTCTCCGCGTCGAAGAAGTTCCAGGGCATCCGGGTCAGCGACGTGGACATCGTCGACCCCACCTACTCCGGGATCATGTTCCAGACCAACTACACCAGCCCCACCCAGCCGCAGAACCCGATCACCGACACGGTCTTCACCAACGTGTCGATCACGGGGGCCCGCAAGAGCGGCGACGCCTGGGACGCCAAGTCCGGGTTCGGCATCTGGGTCAACGAGATGCCGGAGCAGGGCCAGGGACCGGCGGTCGGCTCGGTGACGTTCACCAACCTGCGCCTGAGCAACAACGCGCAGGACATCAGGAACACCACGTCCACGTTCACCATCAACCGCAACTAGGCCCCCAGACGCCCGGGCTCCGAGGACCCGGGCGGTCGACGGCGGACGGTCGGTGTGCGGGACCCCACCAACCCCCGGGCCACCAAAGGGGCCCCCAAA
>NZ_CAURTV010000140.1:0-7435 GCF_963527515.1 uncultured Cellulomonas sp.
CCGCCGTCCCGACCGCCGAGGCCAAGGCCGCCGCCTGGGCCGCGGTGGTCGACCAGGACGGGCTGCCCAACGCCCTCCAGGCCGCCACGATCGCCGGCTTCGGGCGCGTGCACGACCGGGCGCTGCTCGTGCCGTTCGTCGAGCCCTACTTCGCGGCGCTCGAGTCCGTGTGGGCGGACAAGACGAACGAGATGGCGCAGAACATCGTGGTCGGCCTGTACCCGACCGAGCTGGCCGACGACGCGTCGGTCGACGTGCTCGGCGCCACCGACACCTGGCTCGACGGGCACCCGGACGCCCCGCCGGCACTGCGCCGGCTGGTCCTGGAGTCCCGCGACGGGGTGCGCCGGGCGCTCGCGGCGCAGCAGGCGGACCTCCGCAGGGCCTGACCGCCAGGCACCTCCGCACCGTGACGACCTCGTCCTGCCAGCCGGGACGAGGTCGTCACGTCGTCCGTCCCACCTGCGCCAACCACCGACGCGCGTCCCGGGGGCTGTGGAGCCGGACCACCGGGATCGGGGACTCGGCCGCGAGCGCCGAGTAGCGCGCGGTTGCCGTGCCACAGCTCGGTGCGCCGCAGGCCCCGCCACAGGGTCCGGCGGACCACCCGGGACATCACGGTCCGGCGCGGGTAGTCGAGCCACACGTACGCGTCGGCGTCGACGAGCAGCCCGACCGTGCCGGCGGTCCAGTTGCCGTCGGTGACCCAGCCACGGTCGGACGAGGTGGTGAACGCACCGATCAGCGCGCGCGCCTCCTCGACGTCCCGCTTGGTCCACGCGGCGTCCCAGAACACCGCGTCGAGCTCCAGGTGCGGCACGCCCAGCCTCCCGGCGAGCCGGCGGGCGAACGTCGTCTTCCCGGACCCGGTGGTGCCGACGACGCGGACGCGGCGCAGGTGCTCGGGCATCCCGGCATCCTAGGACCGGACCTGAGCAGGCAGGTCAGCTGTTGAGGACCGCCGCCAGGGACCGCAGGCGCTGGTTGGTGAACAGGTCCTCGACCAGCACCACGCGCCCGGAGCTGTCGGCCAGCGGCACCTTCCAGTTCGGGTACTCCTGGTCCGTCCCCGGCTGGTTCTGCGCGCGCCGCTCCCCCACCGCGTCGGCCAGCGAGACGCCGACCAGCACCGACGGCGTCGCCATCACGTACCGGTGCATGGCCTCGACGATCTCCCGCTCGGAGGGGTCGTCGCCCACCAGGGCGCGGTCCCGCAGGACGCCGAGCATCTCGTCCCGCTCGGCCAGCGCGGCGGCGCGGACCACGGTGACCGGCTCGGTGAGCAGGCCGAGCCGCTCCCGGATGGCCACGTGCTCGCCCGCGAGGTAGCCCGCGGTGGGCGGCAGGTCGTGCGTGGTCACGGTGGCCAGCACCAGCGGCCGATAGTGCTCCGGGGCCAGGGGCGCGCCGTGCATGTCTCGCTCGAACCAGAGCACCGACGTGCCCAGGATCCCCCGGTCGGACAGGTAGTCGCGCACCCACGGCTCGACCACGCCCAGGTCCTCGCCGATGACGACGGCACCCGCGCGGTGAGCCTCGAGCGCCAGGATCCCGATCAGCGCCTCGTGGTCGTACCGGACGTACGCGCCGTCGGCGGAGTCGGCACCCTCCGGGATCCACCACAGCCGGAACAGCCCGATCACGTGGTCGATGCGGATGGCACCCGCGTGCCGGAGCACGGTGCGCAGCATGTCCCGGTACGGCTTGTAGGCGGCCCGCGCGAGGGCGTCCGGGCGCCACGGTGGCTGCGACCAGTTCTGGCCCTGCTGGTTGTACATGTCAGGCGGTGCACCGACGGTGGCCCCTCGGGCGAGCACGTCGCCGAGCGCCCACACGTCGGCGCCCTCCGGGTGCACGCCGACGGCGAGGTCGTGCATGATCCCGAGCGCCATGCCGCCGTCGAGCGCCGCACGCTGCGCGGTGGCCAGCTGCTCGTCGGCCACCCACTGCAACCACATGTGGAACTGCACCCGCTCCGCCAGCTCGACGCGCAGGTCCGCCACCAGGGCGGACGACGGGTCGAGGGCGTCGGCCGGCCAGCCGGTGAGCCCCTCGTACTTCTCCGCGAGCGCGCACCACAGGGCGAACGTCTCGAGCCCCGCACCCTCCTGGGCGACGAAGGCGTCGAACGCCGCCTGCCGCGCGGCAGAGCGCTCCGCCGCGAAGACGACCTCGAGCGCGGCCCGCTTGGCCGTCCACGCGGCGTCGCGGTCGATCGGGCCGGCGTCGTCGTCCATGGCCAGCACCGGCTCGGCCGCCCACTCGACCAGGGTGCGGTCCGCCGACGACAGGTATCCCGCCTCACGGACGTCCTCGACGCGGATGTACAGCGGGTTCACGAACCGGCGGGTCGTCGGCAGGTACGGCGACGGCGTCAGGGGAACCGTCGGCTCCGACGCGTGCAGCGGGTTGATGAGCAGGAAGTCGGCGTCGAGCTCGCGCCCGGCCAGCCACCCGATCTCGGCGAGGTCCGCGAGGTCGCCGACCCCCCACGACGCACGCGACCGGACCGAGTAGAGCTGGGCCATGAGGCCCCAGGCGCGCTTGTCCCGCAGGGCCTCCGGCAGCTCGAGGCGGGACGGTGTCACGACGAGCGGACTGTGCGCCGAGGCGCTCGGACCCTCCGCGACGATCTCGTGCCAGCCCAGCGGCAGGTCGGTCGGGAGCGTGAACGTGGCGCGCCCGACCAGCCGCCCGTCGACCGTCCGGGGGTCCACGGGCACGTCCGCCTGCGCCACCTCGCGTCGGCCGCCGCCGACCTCGGGGTCGAGCTCGATCCAGACCTCGACGGGGTCGCCGTGCGTGACGTGCACGGGCACGTGCGACTGCCGGCCCTGCCGGAGGACGAGCACCGGGGGCAGCACGCGCCGCCAGGGCATGTCCTCGACGTGTGCGATGGCCAGGTCGACGCGCTCCGGGGAGGACGCGTCGACGCCGAGGGCCCCCAGCACACCCTGCAGGGTCGCGGTCGACGCGCGGCGGTGCTGACCGTGGAAGTCCCAGTGGTCCGGGACGACCCCGTAGGCCCCCGCCAGGCGCAGGAGGGCGTCGGACGCGGTACCCGGGTCGTCTGCCACACCGCGATCCTGCCAGAGCCTCACGCACGCACGCAGGACGAACGATCCCGACTGCGTCACTCCCTCGACCACACGGCCGCTCGTCGTAGCCTTGCGGACCATGACCGCACCTGCGTTGCGCACGTACCCGGCAGCCCCACGGACCGACCTGGTCGAGGACCTGCACGGTCACCGCGTCGCGGACCCGTTCCGCGCCCTGGAGGACGCCGACGCCGACCTGACGGAGGCGTGGTCCGGCGCGCAGGACGACCTGTACGCGCAGTACCGCGCGTCGCTGGGTCCCGGCGGAGCGTTCGCCACCGACGTGCTGACCGACCGGCTCCGGGCACTGCTGGGCGCCGGGTTCGTGAGCACGCCGGCGTGGCGCGGCCGGCGGCAGTTCTTCTCCCGGCGGTCCGGAGGCCAGGAGCACGCCGTGGTCGTGGTGCGGGTCGGGGACACCGAGCACGTCCTGCTGGACCCCGTCGCGATCGACCCGGCGGGCACCACCACGCTCGACGCCTGGCAACCCTCGAAGGAGGGGGACCTGGTCGCCTACCAGGTCTCGTCGGGCGGCACCGAGGAGAGCGTCCTGCACGTGCTCGACGTGGCCACCGGTGAGCTGGTCGACGGCCCGATCGGCCGCGCGCGGTACTCCCCGGTGGCCTGGCTCCCCGGCGGCGAGGCGTTCTACTACGTGCGCCGGCTGCCCCCGGAGGAGCTGCCGCAGGACGAGGCGCAGTACCACCGTCGGGTGTGGCTGCACCGGCTGGGCACGCCCGCGACCGACGACGTCGAGGTGTTCGGCACCGGCCTGGACCACACCAGCTACTACGGGGTGTCGGTCTCCCGGGACGGCCGCTGGCTGATCGTCTCGGCATCCGCCGGTACCGCTCCCCGCACGGACGTCTGGATCGCGGACCTCGCGGTGACCGGTCCCGAGGCGCCGGCGTTCGTCGACGTCGCCGTCGGCCTCGACGCGCTGAGCGGGGCGTGGGTGGCTCGCGACGGGCGGCTCTACGTGCACACCGACCTCGACGCACCACGCGGACGGCTCGCGGTGACCGACCCGACCGAGCCCGGCGTGGAGCACTGGACGACCCTGCTAGCCGAGGACCCGACCGCGGTGCTCGAGGACGTGGCCTTCCTCGACGGCGGTGGGGCGGACACGACGCCGACCCTCCTGCTGGCGTCCTGGCGGCGGCACTCGGTGTCCGAGGTGAGCGCGCACGACCCCCGGACCGGCGAGCGGCTGCCCGATGCCGTCGTCGTGCCCGGCCTCGGCTCCATCTCCGGCCTGGCGACGTCTCCGGACGGGGGCCCTGAGGTCTGGTTCTCCTACACCGACCACACGACGCCGACCAGCGTGCACCGGTTCGACGCGCGCACCGGCGAGACGTCGCTCTGGGCGTCACCTCCGGGCATCGTCGCGGACCTGCCGGACGTGCGCGTCCAGCAGATCGAGGTCCTCAGCCCGGACGGCACGACGGTCCGGGCGTTCGTCGTGGCGCGGACGGACGCGCTCGACGCCGACGGCCGGCCGCTGGCTCCCGCGCCGACGATCCTCTACGGCTACGGCGGCTTCCGGATCTCGCTCGACCCGGCGTTCTCCGCGACGACCCTCGCCTGGGTGGAGGCCGGCGGCGTGTACGTCGTCGCCAACCTGCGCGGCGGCGGCGAGGAGGGCGAGCAGTGGCACCGGGCCGGCATGCGCGCCGACAAGCAGAACGTGTTCGACGACTTCCACGCCGTCGGGGACCACCTGGTCGCGCGCGGCTGGACGACCCCGGACCGGCTGGCCTGCTGGGGCGGCTCGAACGGCGGCCTCCTGGTGGGCGCGGCACTCACGCAGCGGCCCGACCTGTTCGCCGCCGTCGTGTGCTCGGCCCCGCTGCTCGACATGGTCCGCTACCAGCGCTTCGGCCTGGGCGTGACGTGGACCGAGGAGTACGGCGACGCCGACGACGCCACCGAGCTCGGCTGGCTGCTCGGCTACTCGCCGTACCACCGCGTGGTCGACGGGACCGGGTACCCCGCCACGCTGTTCACGGTGTTCGAGGGCGACACCCGGGTGGACCCGCTGCACGCCCGCAAGCTCGCCGCCGCACTGCAGGCAGCGACCAGCAGCGACCAGCCGGTCCTGGTCCGGCGGGAACGGGGGGTCGGCCACGGCGGACGGGCGCTGTCCCGGACGATCGGGCTCACCGTCGAGCAGCTGCAGTTCGTCGCCGACCGCACCGGGCTGGCCGGGGGTGTCGCGTGAAGACGGCTCAGACGTGGGCCGACTGGTTCGTCGGGCTCCCGCTGAAGATCATCCTCATCGTCGTGATCAGCAGCATCGTGCTGGTCCTGCTCCGCCGCGCCATCCGTGGCATCACCAACCACGTCGCCGACGGCACCTCGTTCCTCGACCGCGGCATCCTCAAGCCGCTCGGGGAGTCCGAGGTCGGCAGCGTCCTGGCCAAGGCGAGCCCCCTGACGAGCGCCCGCCGCGCCCAGCGCGCCCGCACGATCGGCTCGGTGCTGCGCTCCACCGCGACCGTCGTGGTGGGGGGGATCGCGTTCTTCCTCGTCCTCGACACGCTCGGGGTCAACATCGCCCCGTTCATCGCGTCGGCCGGTGTGGTCGGCGTGGCCGTCGGGTTCGGCGCGCAGAGCCTGGTCAAGGACTTCCTCAGCGGCCTGTTCATGCTGCTGGAGGACCAGTACGGCGTCGGCGACATCGTGGACGTCGGACCGGCGACCGGCACGGTCGAGGCGGTCACGCTGCGGATCACCAAGATCCGCGACTCGGACGGCACCCTCTGGTACGTCCCCAACGGGACCATGCTGCGCGTCGGCAACAAGTCGCAGGGCTGGGCCACCGCGGTCGTCGAGATCGACGTCGACTACTTCGCGGACCTGGACGAGGTCCGCGGGCTGCTGGCGGAGGCGGCCTCGCGTGTCGTGAAGGATCCGGTCGTGGGCACGCACGTCCGCGGTGAGCCGACGATCACCGGCATCGAGCGCCTGAGCGCCGAGGCCGTCACGCTGCGCCTCAAGGTCAAGACGTCCCCCGCCATGCAGTGGGAGGTCGCCCGGTCGCTGCGCACGGCCACGCGCGACGAGCTCGAGCGAGCCCAGGTGCCGCTGGCCGGGCAGCGCGACCTCATGGCCACGCACCGGGCGGCGGCCGCGCCGGAGCCGCGCGACCCGCACGACACGCCCGTCGACGACGCCCTCGCCCAGCGCGACGCCCGGACGGCGGCCGGCGAGGAGCCGCTGCCGCCGCAGGAGCCGGTCGCGACCGAGGAGCCGGCGCCGCGCGGCTGAGCGTCAGGCCCAGTCGAGCAGCGGGTCCCCCGCGCGCACGGACTGCCCGTCCGCGACGAGCAGGGTGAGCGCCTGGGCATCCGCCTGGAGCGCGACGACCGGGCAGATGGTCTGCAGGCCCGCGGCGGAGACGTCGACGGGCGACCACGTCACCAGCCGGTCGCCCGCGCGCACGGTCTGGCCGCCGTCGACGTGCAGCGTGAAGCCCTGGCCCGCGAGGCCGACGGTGTCGATGCCGAGGTGGACCAGGACGGTCCGTCCCTCGCCCAGCTCGAGCGCGAACGCGTGCGGGTGCAGCGCGCCGATCACGCCGTCGGCGGGCGCCAGCACGGTCTGCGTCTGCACGTGCTGCGGCTCGAGAGCAAGGCCGGGGCCGACCATGCCCTCGGCGAAGACGGGGTCCGGCACCGCGGAGAGGGGTCGCGGCACCCCGGTCAGAGGGCTGAGCAGCCGCAGGGTGGTCATCCGTCGAGCCGCCGTCCGCGGCCGGCGATCAGCGCAGGCTGTCGAGCTCGGCGGCGAGGTTGTCGGCCTCCGGGCCCACGATCACCTGCACGATGCGGCCGGAGCGCACGACGCCGAACGCACCGCTCGCCTTGAGCGCCGCCTCGTCGACCAGGTGGGCGTCGCTCACCTCGACGCGGAGCCGGGTGATGCACGGCTCGAGGTCGACGACGTTGGCGTCGCCGCCCAGCGCTGCGAGGATCTGCTCTGCCTTGCTCAATGGAACTCCCCAGCTCGAACGGCGCCGGTCTGCGCCCAGGGCCAGCGTAACCCTGGGACGCCGTTGCGAGCCTCCGCTCGGCGCAGGGGCGCGTGTCCGGCTGGCGCCCGTGGAGGACGAGGGACGACACTGCCGTCACAGCGACGAGGAGGTCCTCTCAGGTGAGCCCCGTGCACGTGCCCTCCCCCACGGTCGTCACCGGCATCGGGGTGAGCCCGGGCCGCGTCGTCGCGCCGGCCGTGCTCATGCCGGACCCCGTCGCGGAGCCGCCGTCGGGCCGACGCCTCCCGCCCGGCACCGACTACGCCGCGGCGGCCACCCGCATCGGCGCGGCCTCCGAGGC
>NZ_CAURTV010000141.1:0-7276 GCF_963527515.1 uncultured Cellulomonas sp.
CCACCAAGTCGCGGCCCGCGCCCGTGTCCGCGGCCGTCCCGGTCGTGGCCGAGGCGCCCGGCGAGCAGCAGGCCGACGAGCCGACGCCGGAGCCGCAGGAGCCGACGGAGGCGACGGAGGCGCCGGTGGACGCGGACGTCAAGGACGCCCCGGCCGGTGCCGATGCCCAGGACGAGCAGCCCGCCACGGACGACGCGACCGCGCCCACCCGCTGACCGGCACGAGCACAGGGGCGACGTGACGGACGACAAGGCGGCCGCATGGCGCGAGCAGAGGCGCGCGGCCGCGGCGGCGCACGGCGAGCTGCTGGCCGACCGACAGCGCGCCGAGTCCGCGCGGGCGCAGGAGCTGATCGACGCGTTCGTGCGGCGGGCGCTCGCGTCCGGTCCGTCGCCCGTCCCGCTCATGGCGCGCAGCTACGACGGGCGCGCGCACTACCGGACTCCTCTGACCGGCTGGTACCTGCGGCGCGACGAGACCGTCGCGATCGACACCGAGGGCCGGTTCTACGTCCTGACGGCGCCGTCCAGCCTCACGGCCCGGCTCCGTGGCGTGACCCCCGAGCCGTCCGCTCCCCCGCTGGTGATCGGAGCCGGCGGCAAGGACGGCGAGTCCCTCGACATGGCCGACGCGCTGGCCCGCGTCCTGGCCCGATGACCCGCCGGCGGTAGGTCCCCGCCCCTCGTCGCGCGCGCGACCAGCCTCCGTGGGAGGGTCGCAGTGGCAGAGCGGCTGTGGACACCTGGGGGCGTCGGCGCATGACCGAGATCGAGCACATCGTCGTCATGGGTGTGGCGGGGTCCGGCAAGACCACCGTCGCCCTCCTGCTGGCCGAGCGCCTCGGGCGCCCCTACGCGGAGGCCGACGAGTTCCATCCGCCGGCCAACATCGCGAAGATGTCCGCCGGCGAGCCGCTCACCGACGAGGACCGGTGGCCGTGGCTGCGCGCGATCCGGGACTGGATGACCGAGCAGTCCCGCGCCGGGCAGAGCGCCATCGTCACGTGCTCCGCGCTCAAGGTCGCGTACCGGGACCTGCTGCGACAGGCCGAGGGGCGGGTGCGGTTCGTGCACCTGGCCGCCGGCGCACCGCTGCTCGCGGAACGCATGGAGCACCGGTCCGGGCACTTCATGCCGACGTCGCTCCTGGCCTCGCAGCTGTCCACCCTCGAGCCGCTGACCGACGCCGAGGACGGCCTGACGCTGTCCGTCGAGGCGCCGCCCGACGCCGTGGCCGACCATGCGCTGGCCGCCCTGCACCTCGCCGAGGAGCGCTCGTGATCACCCAGCAGCTCGTCTCCGCGGCGGCGGAGGGCGTCAGCGAGACGCAGCTCGTCGTGGCCGCGATCGTCGGCATCCTCGTCATCGTCGCGCTCATCGTGGGCCTGAAGATGCACCCGTTCCTGGCCCTGACGCTCGGGGCCGGCGTGCTGGCGGTGCTGGCGGGCATCGCCTACACGGACGCGTTCAGCAGCTTCGTGGACGGCGTCGGCACGACCGTGGCCGGGGTCGGGCTGCTCATCGCGCTCGGGGCGATCATCGGCAAGCTGCTCATCGACAGCGGTGGTGCGGACTCGATCGTGGACGCGATCCTCGCGCGCACCGCGGTCCAGCGGCTGCCCTGGGCGATGGCGCTCATCGCCTTCGTCATCGGGATCCCGCTCTTCTTCGAGGTCGGCGTCGTCCTGCTCATCCCCGTGGTCATGCTCGTCGCCAGGCGGTCGAAGCTGTCGATGATCGCGCTCGGCATCCCCGCCCTGGCCGGCCTCTCCGCACTCCACGGGCTCGTGCCGCCGCACCCCGGGCCGCTCATTGCGATCGAGGCGCTCGGCGCCGACCTCGGCACGACCCTGGGCCTCGGGCTCCTGGTGGCCATCCCCACCGTGATCATCTCCGGCCCGCTGCTGGCCAAGCCGCTCGGCCGGTGGGTCGTCCTGCCACCGCCCGAGGTCTTCCTGGGCGAGGCGCGCACGGACGAAGACACCCGGCGACCGAGCTTCGGCGTCGCACTCATGGTGGTCCTGATGCCGGTCGTGCTCATGCTCCTGCGGACGGTGGTCGAGGCCGCCGGCGTCGGGGACTCCACGGCCGGCCAGGTGCTCGTGTTCCTGGGCACGCCGCTCGTCGCGCTGCTCATCACCACGCTGGTGGCCATGGTGGCCCTCGGGACCGCGCTCGGCAGCACCAGGGCCCAGGTGAGCAAGCTGGTGGACTCGTCGTTCGCCCCGATCGCCAGCATCCTGCTCATCGTCGCCGCGGGTGGCGGGTTCAAGCAGACGCTCGTCGACTCCGGAGTCGGTGACGTCATCGCCGGCGGGATCGAGGACGCCGCGATCCCGCCGCTGCTGGCCGGCTGGCTGGTCGCCGTGCTCATCCGGCTGGCGACGGGATCGGCCACGGTGGCCACGATCACCGCGGCCGGCATCATGGCCCCGCTCGCGACGGACCTCTCGACGACCCACGTCGCCCTGCTCGTGCTGGCCATCGGTGCCGGGTCGGTCTTCCTCAGCCACGTCAACGACGCCGGGTTCTGGCTGGTCAAGGAGTACTTCAAGATGACCGTCGGCCAGACGTTCAAGACCTGGTCGCTCATGGAGACGGTCCTGTCGGTGACCGCGCTGGTCTTCGTGCTGCTGCTCAGCCTGGTGATGTAGCGCCCTGGGCCAGCTCGGCGAGCGCCTCGGCGACGACGTCCGGCTGCTCGACCGACGACAGGTGACCCGCCTGCGGGACGACGACGAGCCGCCCGTGAGCGGCGGTCCCCACGAGGTGCTCGGCGGCCTCGACGGGGGTGACCGTGTCCTCGTCGCCGACGACCACGACGACAGGCCCGTCGAACGCCCGCAGCACCTCCGTGCGGTCCGGCCGCGCGGCCATCGCCCGCTGGGACCACGCGATCCCGGCGGGCTCCTGCTGCTCGATCCAGGCGGCGACCTCGGCGGCGACCCGCGGCTGCGCGGTGCGGGTGGTCTCGCCCAGCAGCGACGACGCCATCGCGCGGACCGGCTCGACCGAGCGCGTCGCCTCCGCCTCGTCGGCGATCCGGAGCCGGTTGGCGCGCGCCTCGGGGGCGTCCGCCGTCGACTTGGTGTCGACCAGGCCGAGCGCCGCGACGAGGTCCGGGTGCCGCTCCAGGAGCGCCAGCGCGACGTAGCCGCCCATGGACAGCCCGGCGACGACCGCGCGGTCGACGCCCGCCGCCCGGAGCTCCGACGCGACCAGGTCGGCCGAGGCGTCCAGCGACGGCTCGGGCAGGTCCGACGCGTGTCCCGGCGTCCCCGGCAGGTCCACGGCGTGCACCGGCCGGCCCGGCGGGATCCGACGGGCGACCTCGTCCCACATGCGGTGGTCGAGGGGGAAGCCGTGCAGAAGGACCAGCGGCAGGCCGTCGCCCTCGGAGCGGTAGGTGTGCAGGCTCATGCGTCGTCCTTCGCCGTCGTGCTCGGACCGGTCCAGTGCGTCGGGAGCGGGACCGGGTGGTCGGTGCGGACGTGGGCGACGATCTCGTCCAGCACGCGCCGGACGGCCGACTCGCCCACCCAGAGGTGCTTCGCGCCGTCGACGCCGATGACCTCCGCCTGCGGCACGCGGGCGAACCGGCGCCGCGCCTCGGCCGGGCGCAGGTAGTCGTCGAGCTCCGGGACCAGCACCACCAGCGGCTTGCCGAACGCGGCCCAGGCGTCCAGGTCCGCGTCGCCGGCGCGGTGCAGGGGCGGCGACAGCAGGATCGCGCCCTCGATCGACGGGTCCCGACCGTGCATGAGGGCCAGCTCGGTGCCGAACGACCAGCCGACCAGCCAGCGGCGGGGCAGGTCGTGGAACTCGGCGAACTCGATCGCGGCGTGCACGTCGTACTGCTCGCCCACGCCACCGTCGAACGCGCCACCGCTGGTGCCCCGCGGGCTGACCGTGCCGCGCGTGTTGAACCGGAGCACCGCGAGGTCCGCCAGGGCGGGCAGCCGCCAGGCGGCCTTGCGCAGGACGTGCGAGTCCATGTAGCCGCCGTGCGTCGGCAGCGGGTGCAGGGTGACCAGCGTCGCGACGGGGGGTCGGTCGGCCGGGCGGGCCAGCTCTCCGACGAGCGTGAGGCCGTCGGCGGTGTGCAGCTCGACGTCCTCGCGCGCGGCGGGCAGGACGGTCAGCGAGCGGATGAGGCCGGGGTCGGAGGTGTCCGTGGCGTCCGTGGTGTGCGTGGTCATCGGGACGAGCCTAGGACGCCCTCGGCCAGCGCACCCGCGAGCTCCAGCACGTCGGCGACGCCGTCGTCCGCGTTCGAGGCGCAGCGCCGGGTCGCCGCCGCGAAGACCGCCGGGTGGGCGTTGCCCATGGCGAACGAGGTGCCGGCCCAGCCGAGCATCGACAGGTCGTTCGGGGCGTCCCCGACCGCCCAGACGTCCGCGGGGTCGATCCCGCGCGCCGCCGCCCAGTCGGCGAGCGTCGCGGCCTTGGTCACCCCCGGGCCGGAGATCTCCCCGAGCCCGGACGCGCCGGAGTCGGCGACGATGCCCAGGTCGCCGACCACGACCGCGAGCTCGTCGCAGAACGTCGGAGTGACCAGTCGCGTGGAACGGACCAGCAGCTTGTAGGTCGCCGGACGCAGGAGCTCCTCGATGCGGACGGCCACCGGCGTGCCCGGCGGCTCGTCGTGCGGGTAGCGGAACCGCGGCTCCTGGGCGAACCCGTCCACGCTCTCGGCCGCGAGGTGCACGGCCTGCGGCCCGCCCCAGGCGGCGCGGACGCGCTCCGCGATCCGGGCGACCACCTCGGGAGACATGCCGCGCTCGGCGAGGACGCGACCCGTGCCGACCTCGAGGACCGCGGCGCCGTTCGCGCAGATGGCCACGCCGTGACCCGCGACGTGCGGCGCCAGCTGCTGCAGCCAGCGTGGCGGCCGGGCGGTGACGAACACGACCTCGACGCCGGCGTCGGCGGCCCGCACCAGGGCGGCTGCCGTGCGCGGCGAGACCGTGCCGTCCGGGCGCAGCAGGGTGCCGTCCAGGTCCGTGGCGACGAGCCGAGGTGCGCGCGTCATCGGCGGGTCGGTCCGCGTCGGGCGCGCGCCTGCCAGCAGGAGGCGTGCCAGTGCCGGCGGTCGTCGAGCGCCTCGCCGAACAGCCCGTCGGACCGCCAGGCCACGACGTGCGGGGTGCCGGCGCTCACCAGCTGGTCGCAGCCGGGGCAGCGGTACTCGCGGTCCGACCCGCGCACCCGCTGGACCACCCACTCGCCGTCGGGTCCGGACTCCGACTGCCGGCCACCCGTGGCGCGATCGAGGTCGACCTCGACGTGCTCCGCGCCGTACGGCCGCTTCGTCGATCGTCGTCCCACCCCCTCATCCTCCCCCACGCCTCCCGGTGCGTGCTCAATCACAACGTCCGAGCAAGTGAGCGCCAGGGCAGCCACTTGCTCGGACGTTGCGGTGGAGGGTGGGTCAGAGAGCGGCGGACTCCGGGGTCGGGATCGTGCGGGTGCGCAGGAGCTCGCGGTACCAGCGGCCCGAGTCCTTCACCGTGCGCTCCTGGGTGTCGTAGTCGACGCGGACCACACCGAAGCGCCGGTCGTACCCGTAGGACCACTCGAAGTTGTCCAGCAGCGACCACACGAAGTAGCCCCGGACGTCGGCCCCGCGGTCGACGGCCTCGCCGACGGCGTCGATGTGGTCGTGCAGGTAGGCCACGCGGTCGGCGTCGTGGACGCGGCCGTCGGCGCTGACCTCGTCGTAGAACGCGGCGCCGTTCTCCGTGATGGCCATGGGCACGCCCGGGTAGCGGTCGTGCACCTCGAGGAGCAGGTCGACGAGGCCCTGCGGCTCGATGTTCCAGCCCATCGCCGTGTGCGGGCCGGGCTGCGGGAGCCACTCGACGTGCGTGGCGCCGACCCACGGGCTGTTCTCGGACGAGCGGTGCCCGTCCGGGCCGGGGGTGCCGTCGCCGCCCGCGGGGACGCCGTGCTTCACGCGACCGGTGGAGTAGTAGTTGATGCCGAGCAGGGCGAGCGGGACCTTGATGAGGTCCAGGTCGCCCTCCTGCACGAAGGACCAGTCGGTGATGTCCTCGGTGTCCGCGAACACCTCCTTGGGGTACTCGCCGTCGAGCATCGGGCGCAGGAACACCTCGTTGGCGATGGTGTCGATGCGGCGCTTGGCCTCGACGTCCTCCGGGGAGTCGGTCGCGGCGCGCGTCACGTGCAGGTTCAGCGTCACCGAGATCGGGGTGTCCTGGCCCAGCACGTCCTTGATCGCGCGGCCGGCCAGCCCGTGCGCGAGGTTGAGGTGGTGCACAGCCGCGAGCGCCGTGGCGTTGTCGGTCACTCCCGGCGCGTGCACGCCGGACGCGTACCCGAGGAACGCGGAGCACCACGGCTCGTTGAGCGTGGTCCACAGGTGGACCCGGTCCCCGAGCACCTCGGCCAGCTTGCGGGCGTAAGCCTCGAACTGGAGCGCGGTCTGCCGGTTGGCCCAGCCGCCCTCGTCCTCGAGCGGCTGCGGGAGGTCCCAGTGGTAGAGCGTCACGACGGGCTTGATGCCGGCGGCGATGAGCTGGTCCACGAGGTCGCTGTAGAAGTCGAGCCCGGCCTGGTTGAACTCGCCGGAGCCGGTGGGCTGCACGCGGGGCCAGGCGATCGAGAACCGGTAGGCCTGCAGGCCCAGGTCCTGCATGATCGCGACGTCCTGCGGGACCCGGTGGTAGTGGTCGACCGCCACGTCCCCGGTGTCACCGTCGAGCACCTTGCCAGGCGTCCGGGAGAACGTGTCCCAGATGGAGGGCCCGCGGCCGTCCTCGTCGAACGCCCCCTCGATCTGGTACGACGCCGTGGCCGACCCCCAGAGGAAGTCGGCGGGGAACTGGCGTCCGGAGGGGCGCGAGATGGTCATGTGCGGGTCCTTCGAGTCGAGCGGACGGGTCAGCACGGGGGCTCGGACGGCTGGACGGCGGCTGCGCCGATCCTGTCCCGGCCACTCCTGTGCGGTTGTCGAAACGATACGATACATGGGGTGGGAACGCTCCCGCCACCCCTGGCGGGGCCACTCAGACCGTCAGTTCGACCGATCCTTGATCGACTGCCGCATCGGCCCCGGCCTCGCCGAAGCCGAGACGCACCCGCCACGGGCCGGACGCGTGGCGCGCCTCCACGCGCACCGACCCGCCGTCGCGGTGCACGACGAAGGTCGTCGGCTCCCCGCCGTCCGGTGCCGGCACCGTGGTCACGGACCGGTGCCCGTCGACCAGCTCGACCAGGTGGAGCGTGACCCCGTCGGCCCAGGCGTAGTCCGGCCG
>NZ_CAURTV010000142.1:0-7180 GCF_963527515.1 uncultured Cellulomonas sp.
ACGGGTGCCCGGTCCGGCGCCGTGCGCGCCCGCTGCGCGTCGTCCGGCGCACGCCGCGGCTGCGGCAGGACGGAGCCACCCGCGCCGGGTGGCGGCGTCGGGGCGGACGTCGGGTCGGGCACACCCCCATGATCCCCCACCAGGTGGGGCAACGACGGCGGCCGGCCCCCCGCAGGGAGCCGGCCGTGGTCGGGTGAGACCTGTCGGGTCACCGGCTGCGCAGACGCTCCATCGCGAGCTGCACCAGCGAGATGAGCGCCTGCTTGGTGGCCGCACGCGAGCGTGCGTCCGTGTACAGCACCGGCACGTGCGCCGGGATGGCGAGCGCCTCACGGACGTCGTCGAGCTGGTGCTTGGCGACGCCGTCGAAGCAGTTGACACCCACGACGAACGGGATGCCACGGCTCTCGAAGTAGTCCACGGCCGGGAAGCACTGGTCGAGCCGGTCGGTGTCCACCAGGACGACGGCGCCGATGGCACCGCGGACCAGGTCGTCCCACATGAACAGGAACCGGTCCTGGCCAGGGGTACCGAACAGGTAGAGCCAGAGCGACCCCGGCAGGGCGATGCGACCGAAGTCCATCGCCACCGTGGTGGTCGTCTTGCGGTCGGACACACCACCGGCGTCGTCGACGCCGACAGAGTGCTCGGTCATCGCGGCCTCGGTGTTGAGGGGCTCGATGTCCGAGATGGAGCCGATGAAGGTCGTCTTGCCGACGGCGAAACCGCCGGCGACGACGATCTTGACGACTGTGGGTGCGACGCTTCCTGCCGTGCCCGCCGGAGCGGCCACAGCGGCGTCAGAGGGCGGAAATGCCATTGAGAACACTCTCCAGCACGCTGAGGGACAGGGCAGGTGACTCACCGGTGTTGACCTCGACCGGCTGTGAGGTGTGCACGCGCACGAACTGCTGGTCGGCGAGGTCGGACACGAGGATCCGGATCACGCCGAGCGGCAGGTGGAGCAGAGCGGAGAGCTCGGCTACCGAGATGTAGTTGGACGCGGCGTGCTGCAGGATCGCCCGCTTCTCAGGCGGGAGTCCCTGACTCGTGACGGCGCCGGGCAGTGCCTCGACCAACGCCTCGAGAGGCAGGTCGGAGCGCGCCGAGCGCACGCGACCACCGGTCACGGCGTACGGCCGGACCGTTCTGGCCTCGTACTCGATGTGCTCGCTCATGGATCAGTCGCTTCCGTGGCTCAGGCCACCGGCGCGCGCGTCGCGCCGTCGATGGGGAGCTGGCCACGCATCTCGGAGATGAGCTGCGGCGTGAGGGTCGCCTCGGTACGAGAGACGAGCATCGCCATCTCGTAGCCGATGAGGCCCACGTCGCAGCTGGACTCCGCGACCACGGCGAGGACGGAGCCGTTCGAGACGCTCATGAGGAAGAGGAACAGTGAGTCCATCTCGATGATCGCCTGACGCACCTCCCCCGCACGGAGCTGGCGCGCGGCGCCACGGGTCAGGCTTGACATCCCGGAGACGATCGCCGCGAGCTGGTCGCCGCTGGTGCGGTCGAGTCGCTCGGACATCGCCATGAGAAGACCGTCCGCAGACACCACGAGTGTGTGGCGAGTGCCGGGCACGGTCCGGACGAAGTTGTCCAGGAGCCAGCCGAAGTTGGCTGCCTCGGTGCTGAGCGCGGTCACACTTCCTCCTTGCTGGTGCAGTCGATGACTGCGGGGTCAGACGCCACCATGGTGGTGACGACGGTTGTGGGGTCGATGGCGGTCATCAGCTCACGCCGCTCTGGCCGGTCGGGTCCTCCATGGCACGGCGGCCACGGGAGGTCCCGGACTGGAAGCTCGACAGACGCGACCGGAGCTGGTCTGCATCGCGCTGCACGGGCTTCCCTTCGTCCTCGGTGACGAGCGTCGCCGGGACAGCTGTGGGGACTCGCTTGGTGAGGCGCTCCGCGTTGCCACCCGTCGCGGCCGGCCGGTAGGCCGACAGCTGGGAGAGCTCCGAGAGTGCCTGCTCCTGGATGTCCGATCGAAGGGCCAGCATCGCAGCCACCTCGTCGTCGAGGGTCCCGATCCGCGGTGCGACCGACGGCGGGAGCGTGGGGTGCGGGACCGTCGAGGCCGGGGCCGGGTTGCCACCCGGACGTGCGGCCCACTCGGGCGGCGACCACGATCCGGCCGGTGCGGGCTCCATCGGGGCCGGAGCCTTGGGGAGCGGCGCGACGGGTGCCGGAGCGGCCGTCGGGGCCGACCAGGTGGTCGACGCCATCCACGACTGGGAGGAGTCGGCGCCGGCGGGTGCCTGCGCGGCTCCGGACTCCGTCCACGCCGAGGTGCGCACGGGTGCGACCTGGTTGACGGGCAGCGGGGCGGCAGGGACCTGCGCGACCGGACCGGACTGCTCCGGAGCGGCGTCGTCGCCCTTCTTGCGTCCGAACAGGCCCCACTTGCGGCGGCCCTTGGCGTCGTCCGCGGGCGTCTGCACGACCTCGGAGAACGGCGCCTCGGGAGCCGCGGCCACCGGAGCGGCGACCGTGGGCGCCCAGACCGGCGGCGCAGCCTGCTGGGGAGCCTGCGGGGCGTAGGCCACGGGCTCGGGCTCGACGGCGGCGGCCGCCTCGATCGGCGTGAACAGCTGCGTCGGGGACTCGACCTGCGGGGCCGGGGCCTGGAACGCCTGCCACGCCGGCGCCTCCTGGACCGGGGGGGCCCAGGCGGGTGCGACCTGCTCGGCCGCGGCGGCGTCCTGCTGCTCGGGGTCGGGCTCGAGGAACACCGGGCGGAACGCGAGACCGTCGACGACGGCCAGCTGCGGCTCAGGCTCGGGCTGGGGCTCGGGCTGGGGCTCCGGCTCGGCGACGGCCTCGGCCGGCTGCTCCGCCCACTCCGGCGCCTGCCAGGTCGGCGGCTCCCAGGCGGGAGCGGGCCAGGCGGCGTCGTCGGTGGCGGGTGCCTGCTCCTCGACGACCTCGGCGACCTCTGCGACCTCGGCGGGCTCGACGTCCTGGACGGCGGGTGCCGCGGCGGCCACGGGCTCCGGGACGATCGGCATCGCGCCGGTGTGCCAGGCACGGGCCTCGTCGAGCGTGCGCTCGAACGGCTGGTACGACTCGGAGGCGGGTGCCCCCCAGCCGGCGTAGCCGCTGTAGGACGTGAACGTCTGGACGGGGGCGACCGCGGCGGCGGGCGCCTCGATCTCCTGCTCCGGTGCCGGTGCGGCCACGCGGGAACGGAGAGCCGGTGCCTGCTCGGAGACGACCGGGGCCTCCCAGGCGGGCTCGTCGTCGACGATCGTCTGGTTCCAGGCGTCAGCGTCGGAGGCCGCGGGGGCCTCCCAGGCCGGGGTCTCGGCGACAGCCGGGGCGTCCCAGGCCTGAGCCTCTGCGGCGGGGGCCTCCCACGCCGCGGACTCCGCGACGGCGGGCGCGTCCCACGCCGGGGTCTCGGCGACAGCCGGGGCCTCCCAGGCGGGGGTCTCGGCGACAGCAGGGGCGTCCCAGGCCGGAGCCTCAGCCGCGGGGGCCTCCCACGCCGCGGACTCCGCGACGGCGGGCGCGTCCCACGCCGGGGTCTCGGCGACAGCCGGGGCGTCCCACGCCGCGGTGTCGGCGGCAGCAGGTGCCTCCCACGCCGGAGCCTCAGCCGCGGGGGCCTCCCACGCCGGGGTCTCGGCGACAGCCGGGGGCTCCCACGCCGGGGCCTCAGCGACAGCCGGGGCCTCCCACGCCGGAGCCTCAGCCGTCGGGGCCTCCCACGCAGGGGTCTCAGCCGTCGGGGCCTCCCACGCAGGGGTCTCAGCCGTCGGGGCCTGCCACGCAGGGGTCTCAGCGGCCGGGGCCTCCCACGCTGCAGCCTGCGGCTCGGCGGGGGTGTCCAGCTCGGCGGTGTCCCAGGCGGGCGTCGGGGCCCACACGGCCTCGGTCGGGGCGGCGGCGGACGCGGTGCGGGTCGCCTCGTCGGCAGCAGTCAGCGCCTCGCGGTGACCGGCCTCCTGGGCCTCCCACGAGTCGTCGTCGTCGGCCAGCTCGGGCACGACCATCGGCTCGACGGGCGCGGCGTGCGCACCGCTCGACATCCAGGGCGCGCGGACCGCGTTGGACTGGGCGGGCGGGAGCGCGCGCTCCCCGTCGTCCGAGGCGAGCGCCGGGACGATGAGGTTCTCGCCGGTGTCGACGGACGCTGCCTCGGTGCGGCCCCGGAAGCCGGAGAAGAGCCCGGCGCGGGCGGCCGGCGCGGGTGCGGCGGCGGCGGTGGTGGTCGGCTCCTCCGGCTTGGCCCACGCCGAGGTGGACGCGCGGCTGCGGCTGGGCAGACCACCCTGGAGCGGCGCGACCGTCGGGGGCTTCCAGTCGGAGCCGGCCGCGGAGATCTCCGGCGCGATGCGACCGTCGGGGGCCTCGGGCAGGACCAGGTTGTCCTCGTCGAACGTCTTCTTCGAGCGCGACGGCAGCCCCGTGGACTGGGAGAGTTCGGTGACCGGGACGGGGCCGACGGGCTCGTCGGAGCCGTCGTCGCGGCGGCGGCGCAGTGGCAGGCCGAGCGAGGTCTGACCGTCCGTGAGGGCGGCGAGGTCGACCGCCTCGACGACGGGGGCCTCGATCTGCGGCAGGCCCGGGTCGTTGCGCTGAGCGGCGAGGGCGGCGGGCGCCCCGTTGCCGTACAGGTTGGTCTCGGTCATCACGAACAGCGTGGCCGGGAAGCGGACGATCGTCTCGGTGCCCGTGCCGTGCGCGGCCTTGAGCAGCTTGACGTCGGCACCCAGGCGCTGGGCGATGCGGCCGACGACGAAGAGGCCGAGGCGCTGGTTGCCCAGGGAGTCGCTGGCGGACGTCGAGATGATCTTGGAGTTGGCGGCCTCGAGCTCCGCGTCGCTCATGCCGAGGCCCTGGTCGAGGATCCGGACCACCACGTACTGGCCCGAGACGCCGGTGGTGACCGTGACGGGCGTCTCCGGCTCGGAGAAGATCGTCGCGTTCTCGAGCAGCTCCGCGAGCAGGTGGGCGGCGCCCAGGGCGTTGAAGCCGTGCATGTGCGGGTCGACCTGCAGGTCGAGCTCCACGCGGTCGTACTGCTCGATCTCCGAGGAGGCGGTACGGACGACGTCCGAGAGCGGCATCGCGTCACGCAGGCGGCGGCCGGAGTCGATGCCGGCGAGCACGAGGAGCGACTCCGCGTTACGACGCATGCGGGTGGCGAGGTGGTCGAGGCGGAACAGGTTGGCCAGCGTGCTCGGGTCTTCCTCGGCACGCTCCAGGGAGTCGATGAACGACAGCTGGCGGTTGAGGAGCACCTGGTCGCGGCGGGCGACGTTGACGAACATCTCCGCGATCGAGCCACGCAGCGCGGCCTGCTCCTGGGCGACCTGGACCGTGGTCGCGTTCACCGAGTTGAAGGCGGCGGCCAGCTGGCCGACCTCGTCGCGGGACATCACGGGGATGGGCGCCAGGGTGATCTGCGGGCCCTCACCGGGGACGGCCACCTGCTCGACCAGTCGCGGCAGCTGCTCGCGGACGTCGGCGGCCGCCTTCGTCAGGCGGCGCAGCGGGATGACGATCCCTCGGGAGACGAGGAGGGCGAAGAACAGGGACGCCACGACGGCCGCGATGACGACGCCGATGGTGACGAAGGTGGTGGTCCGGGCGTCGTCGGCGGTCTGGCCGGCGACGTCCTGCGCCTCGGCGAGGACCTCGGCGTTGAGCTCCGAGAGGCTGACCAGCTGGCCCTGGATCTCCTGGACGAACGCGGGGACGTCGATCTGGGCGAAGCCCTGCACGTTGCCCTGGGAGAGCAGGGCACGCATGCGGGTGAAGTTGGACGTCGGGTCCTTCAGCGGGAGCGCGAGCCCCTCGACGCCGAGGGTCGCGACGGCGTCGACGGCCCGCTCACGGGCCAGCTCCGTGGCGGCGGTCTGGGTGGAGTACTGACGGACCGAGGCGGGGGCCGCTGCGCGGGTGGACAGCAGGGCGATGCCGTCGATCATCTCGACGACCAGGTTGTCGGCGGTCGTCCCGATCTCGCGGTAGGCGGTGATGTACTGCGCCAGGTCGCGGTTCTCCAGGCTGTTGGCCACCTGCTCCATGAGGGCCAGCTGGCCCTCGATGATGTCGGAGTAGTTGCGCTCGATCTGCGCCCGCTGCGACTTGATGTCGACGCCGGTACGGACCGCGGGCAGCATCGTGTTGTGCGCCAGCTGGACCTCGACGAACCGGTCGACGACGGGCTTGGGGAACTGGCTCAGGTCCATGTTCGCGGTGATCGGTCGCACGGTCTCGAGCGCGGCGTCGGTGGCCGCACGTGCTGCCGCGATCTCCTCCGGCGTGCCGCCGTTCAACGACAGGAGCCGCTCGGTCTGCAGGGAGCCGGACACCGGGGTGTACGCCCGCAGGACCGTGACGACGTCGTCGGCCGCCCGGGCGTACCGCAGCTCCGAGAGGGAGTCCCAGGAGATGAACCCACCGGCTGCGAGCAGCACGATCATGGGGACGGCGAGGACAGCCATCACTTTGGCGCGGATGCCGAGCCGTCGCAGCATGTCGTTCCCTTCCGTCTTCCGACGACGTGGTGTGTGGCCACCATGCCGTACCGGTCGTGCCCTCGGGTCAGGTGACCTGTGAGGTGTCCCGTTGCCATTCATCGGCTCTTGGACGCGGGACCATTAGCCCGCGGCAGAGTTTGCCATGGACCTCACCTCTCGGGATACGGCGACAGGGCTCCGCTTTGGGCCGTTCTGTGCTAACGCGTCCCGCCGTCTGTCGAGCGGGTTAGTGTGCGAGCGTGCGAGCGGTCGTGGTCACAGAACCGGGCGAACCGGATGTCCTCGCGGTCGAGGAGGTCCCCGACCCCCTCCCGGGGCCCCGCGACGTGGTCGTCGAGGTCGCTGCGGCAGGAGTGAATCGTGCCGACCTGCTGCATCGCGCCGGCCACTACCCGCCTCCCGCCGGGGCGCCCGCCTGGCCAGGCCTCGAGGTGTCCGGCACGGTCGTCGCACGCGGGACCGACCTGGGGGGTGACGACCTCCAGCTCGGTGACCAGGTCGCCGCGCTGCTGCCCGGCGGGGGCTACGCCGAGCGTGCGGCCGTGCCCGCCGAGCTCGCGCTGCGCGTCCCCGACGGGCTGTCGACCGTCGACGCAGCCGCGTTCCCGGAGGCGCTCGCCACCGTGTGGTCCAACCTGCGGGCCGCCCGCCTCTCCCCCGGCGAGAGCGTGCTGGTCCACGGG
>NZ_CAURTV010000143.1:0-7057 GCF_963527515.1 uncultured Cellulomonas sp.
GGCACGCTCAGCCCGGTCGCCGCCGCCGAGCTGCGCGCCGCCGCGGCCGCGGCACTGGCCGAGTCCCGCGCCGCGCAGGCGGAGGTCGCTCGACTGGTGCCGGCCCTCGACGGGTTCGATGCCGCCACGCACCACCGGGAGAGCGAGCGCTCGGTCGCCGTGGCCCGCCTCTCGGCCGACCGCGCCGGGCTCGAGGTGACGCTCCTGGACCTCGACGCGTCCGAGGCGGAGGTCGTCGCGGGCCGCGGGGAACACCCGACCGTCGCGGCCCGGCACTCGGAGCTGCTCGAGCGTGCGGCGGTGTCGACCTCGGTGCTGGAGGCGCTCGCCGAGCAGGACGCCGCCCAGGACGAGCTGGTGCGGAGGCAGGTCGAGCTGGCGGACGCGCTGGCCGAGCACGGCTTCGAGTCGGCCGACGACGCCCGCGCCGCAGCGGTCGAGGCCGCGGTCCTCGCGGAGCTGGACCAGGTGGTCACGGCCTACGCGACTCGGCTGGACCGCGCGACCGCCGGGCTGGCGGAGCCGGCGATCGCCGCTCTGGACGACGACCTGGTCGTCGACGTCGCGGGGGCGACGGCTGCCGAGGCGAACGCACGCACCGAGGCGGAGCGGCTGGCAGGAGAGGCGCTGGTGGCCCAGGAGTGCTCGGCGGCGGCTGCGGCGGCGGCTGACGGCGTGCTGCACGCCGCGGAGGATCTGGCGGACGCGCTTGCCGCGACGGGGCCGGTCTCCCGGCTCGCGGACCTGACCGGCGGTGGCGGTGGGGACAACGCGCACCACCTGTCGCTGGCCACCTTCGTGCTCATGCGCCGGTTCGAGGACGTGGTCGCGGCCGCGAACGAGCGGCTGCTGGTCATGTCCGACGGCCGGTACGAGCTGGTCCGCAGCGACGAGAAGGAGGACGTCCGCGCGCGGAACACCGGCCTGGCCATGCGGGTGGTCGACCACCGGACCGGGCAGCCGCGCGATCCCCGGACCCTGTCGGGCGGGGAGACGTTCTACGTGTCGCTGTGCCTCGCGCTCGGCATGGCGGACGTCGTGACGGCGGAGGCCGGGGGGATCGACCTCGGCACGCTGTTCGTCGACGAGGGGTTCGGGTCGCTCGACCCGCACACGCTCGACGCGGTCCTCGCCGAGCTGGGCCGGCTGCGCGCGGGCGGCCGGGTGGTGGGCGTGGTGTCGCACGTCGAGGCGCTCAAGCAGGCGATCGCCGACCGGATCGAGATCCGCCCGACGGCGCAGGGACCGAGCACGTTGCTGGTCCGCGCGGGCTGAGCGCCGGCGCGCCCGGACCGCGAGATCGCAGCCAGTGGCGGGCGTGGCGCCCGGGTCACCAGGCCCAGCCGCGTGAGGCGAGCTCGACCTCCTCGCGGAACCGCTCGGCCGGGTCGCCCTTGGCGGCGGGCTGAACCTCGACTCCTGCCAGGTGGCACGCCTCGACCAGCAGCTGGTCGTAGGCCAGCTGCGACGCGATGATCCGCTCGGCGCGCGCGAACGTCCGGGGATCCAGCTCGAGCGCACGCACATGGTCGGCGACGACTCCGAGCCGCTCCTGGACGCGCAGCGCGGTGAAGGGGTCGTACTCCGGGGGCTTCGGCCGACGCAGCCGGGCAGCCAGCCGCTCCAGCTGCGTGGCCAGGAACGCGCGCCACCGCGGCGGCTCGTCGGGCGACGGGAACAGCTGCCAGATCGCACCGAAGACGAGCGCCGGGAGGAAGAAGACGGCTGCCAACAGCACCCAGCTCATCGTGCGTCCTTCATCGATCGCGTACCTGACAGGCTAGGTCGCGAATGTGACGCACGCCACATCATTCCGGAGCAGGGCGGTTGCGATCCGGTGACGATGTCGAGCGCCGGGTCAGCCCGGGCAGGGCACCGGTTCGGCGTGACCGTCGGACGGCACCTCGCCGTCCGGGCGCGGCTGCGCAGCCGCCATGGCGCCGGCCCGCACGCCCGAGACGTGGTCGCGTTCCGCGCTGCGCACGGCCGCCGCGCCGTGCACGGACCGCGCACCGACCAGCTCGAGCTCGGAGCGCTCAGCGGTGGCAACGACCTGCTCGGCCTGTTCGACCGCGCCACGTGCCCAGGTGCGACGCACGGCGAGCAGCAGGACGGCGGCGACGACGATCACCCCGGCCATGACGCCACCCATGGTCACCGCCGTGGGGCGGCCGCCGAGGCTGGTGACGGGGGCGATCAGCGCACCGAGCCCGAACTGCAGGGCGCCGAGCAGGGCGGCGGCGGACCCGGCACGGTGCGGGTTGCTCGCCAGCGCGATGGCCGGCGCCGAGGGCAGGACGAACCCGGCGGTGCCGAGGGTGAGCACCAGGAGCACGGTGACCGGCCAGAAGGGAGCACCGAGGAGCGTCGTCGCGAACAGTGAGAGCCCCAGCACCAGTCCGGCGCCGACCGCTCCGGAGAGGATCTGCTCCGGGCTGAAGCGGCCGACGAGCGCGCCGTTCACCTGCGACCCGGCCGTGATCGCGACCGCGCCGGCGGCGAACACCCAGCCGAACTGCTGCGGGTCGAGCCCGTAGCCCTCCTGGAACACGAACGTCGACGAGGCCACGTAGGTGAACATCGCGCTCAGGTAGAAGGCCGACATGAGCGCCAGCCCGAGGAACGGCAGGTCCGTGATGAGGTCGCGGTAGGTGCTCAGGGCCGCTCGGGTGCCGCCGGTGCGACGCAGCTCGACGGGCAGCGACTCGCGCAGCGCCACCACGGCGACGGCCAGCAGCACCGCTCCGGTGGCGGCCAGGAACCCGAAGATCAGCCGCCAGGAGCCGACCTGGAGCAGCTGGGCGCCGATGGTGGGCGCCAGGATCGGGGCGACGCCGACGATGAGCATGAGCCGGGCCATCACCTTGGAGACCGCGATCCCCTCGTAGCGGTCACGCACGGTGGCCATCGAGAGCACCATGCCCGCGGCGGCGGTGAAGCCCTGCACGAAGCGCAGCGCGGTGAACGCGGCGATGTCGTCCACCAGCGCGAGCGCGACGGACGTCAGCACGTAGATGCTCAGCGCGGCCAGCAGCGGTCGGCGCCGGCCGAACGCGTCGGAGATCGACCCGAAGAGCAGCTGCCCGAGCGCCAGACCCGCCAGCGAGGCCGCGATGGTCAGCTGCACCGCCGCCGCCGTGGTGTCGAGGTCCTCGGCGATCTGGGGGAACGCGGCGAGGTAGGTGTCGAAGGTGAGGGGGCCGATGGCGGTGAGCGCCGACAGGAGGAGGACGAAGCCGGCGCTGATGCGCGTCGTGGGGATCCGGGCCATGACAGACCCAAGGTTGCGGGCCGCAAGCATCTTCCCCGCTGTCCATCCCGTGGGACGGACCGCGCGGAGCGTCGCCTCGGACACGGCCCGTCCGATGCCGATACTCAGGCAGTGAGAACCCGGTCCCGCGCGTGCGTCGCCCTCGTCCTCGGGCTGGTGGCGCTCGTCGGGACGTTCCGCGCCGTCGATCCCGCGGGTAGCACGCCGACGCCGTCCGCCGTGGCCCCAGCGCCGACGACCGAGACGACCAGCGTGCCCACGACCGCGCTGACGGCCGCCCACCTCCTGCCGGTCCAGGGGCGTGCACCGAGGACCGGCTACGACCGCGACCTGTTCGGCCAGACGTGGGCCGACGTGGACCGCAACGGCTGCGACACCCGCAACGACATCCTGCGCCGGGACCTCGACGCCCGGGTGCTCAAGGACGGCACCCACGGGTGCGTCGTGGCGTCCGGCACGCTCCGTGACCCGTACTCGGGGGAGACGATCGCGTTCGTGCGCGGGCAGGGGACGTCGACCGCCGTGCAGATCGACCACGTCGTGGCGCTGGCCGACGCGTGGCAGAAGGGCGCCCAGCAGTGGGAAGCGAGCACGCGGGAGGCGTTCGCCAACGACCCGCTCAACCTGCTCGCCGTGGACGGACCGCTGAACCAGCAGAAGGGCGCGGGGGACACCGCGACGTGGCTGCCGCCGCACAAGGCGTTCCGGTGCGCGTACGTCGCCCGGCAGGTCGCCGTGAAGCACGCCTACGGGCTGGGCGTCACGCAGGCCGAGCAGGACGCGATGGTCCGCGTGCTGTCGGCGTGCCCGACGGAGCCGCTGCCGTCCTGACCGGCGCGCGGATGTGGTGCCCCCTACCGTGACCCCGTGAGCGGACGCGGTGTGGTGGTCGGGGTCGTGGCCGTCGTCGTGCTGGCGAGCGGCGTGGTCGTGGCGGACCGGGTGGCGCACGCCACGGCGGAGCGGCGCGTGAGCGAGGCGATCGAGCAGAACCTGGACGTCGTCGGCACCCCGGCGGTCGACATCGGCGGGTTCCCGTTCCTCACCCAGCTCCTGGCGGGGTCGGTCGACGACGTCACGGGCTCGGTCGACGGCATCACGCTCGAGGGCGTCGACGCCACCGAAGTGACGATCGACGCGCGCGACGTGACGGTCTCCGAGCCGTACACGGTGGGCACCGCGACGATCGGCGCGACCCTGCCGACCGCCTCGATCGAGCAGATCGTGCGGGAGCGCTCGAACCTGGACGTCGCGGTCGCGGTCGACGAAGGTGCCCTGGCGGCGTCCGGCGACCTGCTCGGGATGACGCTGAGTGCGGACCTCACGCCTCGCGTCGAGGAGGGCCGGCTGCTGGTGAGCGTCGAGAACGTGCGGATCGCGGGGCTGACCGTGTCCGTCGAGGACCTGCCCAGCGCGATCGGCGACCGCCTGACCGACATCAAGATCCCCCTGAGCGGTCTGCCGGAGGGCCTGGTCCTGTCCGACGCGACGGTGGCCGGCGACGGCGTCCGGATCACCGCGACCGGCACGGACGTCGTCCTGCCCACGCAGGCACCGGACGCTCGGTAGGGTCCGTCCTGCCCTCCCGGCCGGGGGGACGACGACGGACGAAGGACCCCCGTGGACTGGCTCGGCGACGCCTGGCAGGAGATCACGACACCCCAACCGGTGCCGTCGAGCACCGTGGTGCTCCTCACCGCGCTCGGGGTCCTGGTGATCCTGGTGGCGCCGGGCGTCTGGCACGTCGCCCGGCACGGGCTGACGATCGTGCACGAGGCCGCGCACGCGGGGGTCGCGGTGCTCGTCGGCCGTCGCCTCTCGGGCATCCGGGTGCACTCGGACACGTCGGGCCTGACGGTGTCCGTGGGCAAGCCGCGCGGTCCGGGCATGGTGGCGACCGCCGCTGCGGGGTACGTCGGTCCGGCGCTGCTGGGCGTCGGCGCGGCGTGGCTGCTGTCCCGCGGATATGCCGTCGCGCTGCTGTGGATCCTCCTGGTGGTGCTGGCCCTCGTGCTCGTGCAGATCCGCAACTGGTACGGCCTGTGGTCGGTGCTCGTCACCGGCGCGCTGCTGGTGGCCGTCACCGTGTGGGGATCGGCCACGGTGCAGGGCGTCGCCGCCTACGCCATGACCTGGTTCCTGCTGCTGGGTGCCCCGCGGGCGGTCGTCGAGATGCAGTCGGAGCGTCGCCGTGCGCGGCGCCGGGGCGTGTCCGACACCTCCGACGCCGGTCTGCTGGGCCGGCTCACCCACCTCCCGGGTGCCCTCTGGGTGGGCATCCTGCTGCTGGTGTGCCTGGCGGCGCTGGCCCTCGGCGCGGTCTGGCTGATCGGCCTGCAGGTCTAGCCGACCCCGACGACGCACCGGCCCAGCTCCCGGTCCAGGGCGTCGCGCTCGGCGGCCGTGACCCACAACCCGTAGGCCGCCTTCACGCGCACCTGTCGCAGCGCGTAGACGCAGCGGTACCCGCGGTTGGGCGGCAACCACGTGGCCGCGTCGCCGGCGCCCTTCTCCTGGTTGGCGGGGCCGTCGACCGCGAGCAGGTTGGCCGGGTCGTTGGCGAAGGCCTCGCGCGCGGCGGGTGTCCACCCCTGGGCGCCCTTCTGCCAGGCGTCCGACAGGGCGACGACGTGGTCGATCTGCACGGCGGCCGAGTCCGGGCCGCGGGCGAACGGGATCGGCGCGCCCGTGTAGGGGTCGTCGAGGGTGCCCCGCTGGACCACGCAGTCCTGCACGACCGTCTGCATGAGATCCCGGCGCAGGACGTCGTTGCGGGTGTCGCAGCCGTTGCGGTCCACGTCGGCCCACGCCTGACCGAACCGCTCCCGCGCGTACCCGGTGGTCGGCGCCCGTCCGCGCACGGCCAGCGACGCGAGCGCGGCCTCACCGGCCGCCAGGTCCTGCGCCGTCACGGCGTACCGGGCGGCAACGCGCGCCTGGGACCACGCAGGTGCGCCGGCGCCGACCACGACGCAGACCACCAGGCCGAGCAGCCACGGGCCGGGGCGGTTCGACGTCATCCGTCGAGAGTGCCGGCGGCTGCGGCCCGGGCACAGGCGACCTGTGCACGCCGCGGGCTGAGGGCGGCTCGCTTGACGTGGAGTGCACTCGAAGGCGCACCATCGACGCCATGAGCGTCGACGTGCCGGTCCGGACCGGCCTGAGCATCGCCGAGGCGGCCGAGGCCACCGGCCTGACCACCCACACCCTGCGCTACTACGAGCGCGACGGGCTGCTGCTCGACGCGGTGGACCGGGCGTCGTCGGGCCACCGGCGGTACTCGAGCGACGACGTGGGCTGGATCCGGATGGTCACCCGGCTGCGCTCCACGGGCATGCCCATCCGCGAGGTCCGCCAGTACGCCGCCCTGGTCCGGCAGGGCGACGGCAACGAGGCCGCGCGCCTCGAGCTCCTGGTCGCGCACCGGGACCGCGTCCGCCAGCAGCTGGCCGAGGTGGCCACGCACCTGGACGCGATCGAGCACAAGATCGGCCTCTACGAGCGCAGGACCTCCACCACCGCCTGACCGGACCTGCCCACCTCGGCACGTACGGTCGTCGACGTGCCCACCCGCGTCGTCGCCGCCCTCGTCGCCGCCGGCCTGGTGGCGGTCGGGCTGGTCGTCTCGGGCGTGGAGCACCCGCTGGCCGACCCCGCCGGCGACGCCCTCTACGCCGCGTTCGTCTCCGCGCTGCTCGTCGTGATCGCCCCCCGGGCGCGCCCGGCGACCCTCGCGCTCGTCGCGTTCGCGCTCTGCGCGGCGGTCGAGCTCGCGCAGCTGACGGG
>NZ_CAURTV010000144.1:0-6842 GCF_963527515.1 uncultured Cellulomonas sp.
CCCGCGAGGAGGCGCGGGCCGCCCTCGAGCAGGCCGAGCGCGCGGCCGCGGACGCTCGGCTGCGGCACGAGGCCGCGGTCGCCGCGCGGGAGGAGAGCGCCGCCGAGGTGACTCGGGCGCAGGAGCGGGCCGACCGCGCGCACCAGGAGGAGGACGACCTGGTGCGCGCGCTCGCGGAGGCCCGGCGTCGGCTCGCGGCCTCCGGCAAGGAGGCCACCGCCGCGGACAAGGATGTCGGCCAGGCTCAGCAGACGCTGCGCGCGGACGAGAAGGAGGTGGCGACCGCCGAGCGGGAGCTGCACCGCGCAGAGCGCGCCCGCGACATCGCCGCGGCCGCCCGGGACGGGAAGTAGGAGGACCGATGGCCGGCAGCAGGGACGACGCACCGCGCGTGCACGCCGAGACGTTGGAGGAGTGGCGCGACTGGCTGCGCACCCACCACGAGACCGAGACGGGCGCGTGGCTGGTGTCGTGGAAGTCCGCGACCGGCCGTCCGCGCGTGAGGTACGAGGAGGCGGTGGAGGAGGCGCTGTGCGTCGGGTGGATCGACTCGGCCGGGCGCACGCTCGACGACGAGCGCCACATGCTCTGGTTCACGCGGCGCAAGCCGGGCAGCGGCTGGGCCCGCACCAACAAGGAGCGACTGGTCCGGCTCGAGGCCGAGGACCGCATGCTGCCCGCCGGGCGCACGGTGGTCGACGCCGCGAAGTCCGACGGCTCGTGGACGCTGCTCGACGACGTCGAGAACCTGCTCGTGCCCGACGACCTCGCCGCCGCCTTCGACCGGCACCCGGGCTCACGCGCGCAGTTCGACGCGTTCCCCCCGTCGGCCCGTCGCGCCATCCTCGAGTGGATCGTGCACGCCCGCCGCGAGACCACCCGTGCCGCGCGCGTGGAGGAGTCGGCGCGGCTCGCGGCACAGGGCGAACGGGCCAACCAGTGGAAGCCCAAGGGTAGCCAGCCGCAGGTCAGAGGCCGCTTTGGTGGTCCGCCTCCGGCGCGGGTACCCTGTGCTGGTCCTGGAGACGTCGCATAGCCCGGTCTAGTGCGCGACCCTGCTAAGGTCGTGAAGGCGTAAGCCTTCCGTGGGTTCAAATCCCACCGTCTCCGCGTTCAGAACAGCCCGAACCCCTCAGGGTTCGGGCTGTTGCTGTACCCGGCCCCGACGGGCCAGCACCACGTCGCCGACGATCACCGCGAGCAGCACTGAGTTGGACACCCAGTTGAGGGCCAGTGGCGTCAGCGAGTCCCGCATCAGGAACACCGCGAGCACCACCACGACGCCGGCCAGATGAGGTGCGGACCACCGGCCACCGGTCGCGCGTCGGAAGAACGCGTTCCCCAGCAGGTAGACGGCCGCGGCGCCGCAGACCAGTCCCGCGGTCCACGGGTCGGTGTGCCCGAGCGGGTGCAGCAGGACCAGCTCGTCGGCGACGGCGGTGAGCATGATGCCCACGACCAGCAGGAACGGCACGTACGTGTAGGCGGTCTGCGCGACCATGCCGGGCTCGGACCGGGACGAGAAGTACTCGGTGGCCGACTGCTCGGACCGGTCGAAGAACAGCAGCCACATGAGCACCGTGCTGGCGAACGCGGCCAGGAACGCCAGCAGGGTGGTGGCGTCGAGCTCCAGCTCGGCGAACGCGCCCCCCGTGACGATGATCGACTCGCCCAGGGTGATGATGAGGAACAGCGCCACGCGCTCGGCCATGTGCGACCCGCGGACCGACCACGTGTGCGGGTCGGTCGGACCCATCCCCGGCACCCAGAACAGCGCGCGGGGTCCGACGACGTCGATCAGGGCCGCGGCGACCCACAGGACCAGCCGCACCTGCTCGTCGGCCAGCGCACCGGCGATCCAGAACGCTCCGGAGACGCTCAACCACACCGTGATCCGGACGAAGTTCTCGGCGTTCTCGGGCCAGTGCCGACCCATCGCCCACACGGTGAACAGGGTGCGGCCCACCTGGATGAGCACGTAGGGGACCGCGAAGAGCAGCGCCTTGCCCTCGAACGCCTCCGGGATGGCGCTCGACATGAGCAGGCCCAGGAGCATGAGCACCACGAGCATCGTGCGCACGGGCAGCGTGTTCGGGTCCAGCCAGTTGGTCACCCACGTGGTGTCGATCCAGAGCCACCACACCGCCCAGCCGAGGATCAGGGTGTGCAGGAGGGTGGTCAGGTCGGGGTGCTCGATCAGGCTGTGCGACAGCTGCGTGACCGCGAAGACGAACACCAGGTCGAAGAACAGCTCGATGTACCCGACCCGGCTGCCGTCGTGGTCGTCGCCGTGGCGCAGCACGTCGGTCCGCATGCCCCACCGGCCCCCGCCGGTGCCGAGCCGTGCTGCCGTGGTCATGGCCGTGATCCTTCCGCGTGTGCCGGGTCACGTGCACCCGGTTTGGGACACCGGGCCCCTGGCCTGTATCGTCGTGGGCGGCCCTGCGGGGCCATGCGCCCGTAGCTCAATGGATAGAGCATCTGACTACGGATCAGAAGGTTGGGGGTTCGAGTCCCTTCGGGCGCACAGTGAGACGAGGTCCGGCACCGCGATGGTGCCGGGCCTTCGTCGTCCCACCGCGTGGCACCGCACGAACCCCGCAGGGCCAGCCTCTCGCAGTACGCTCTCCGCCACAGCGGAGGGTGGCGGTTGGGGTGCGCAGACGACTGGCGATGATCGCCCTGCTGGCTGCCGCCGTGGTGCCCCTCGCGGGCTGCGGTGTGCTGGACGACGGCGGCGACCAGCCGAGCGCGGCTGCGACGGTGACAGCAACTCAGGTGCCCGCCCCGGCGGTCACCGTGACGGTCGAGGCGCCGCCGCCGGCCGAGGTCCTGCTGACCGACCAAGGCGTCGGCAGCGTCGCGCTCGGTGGACCTGCGGGAGCCTACGACCGGCTCGTCGAGCTCCTGGGAGAGGCCACGCAGCCCCCGCAGGAGTCGTGCTCGTTCTGGCTGGCCGACTGGGGGAGCCTGACCGTCTACCTCGACGGGGTGGACGGCGCCGCCACCGGCTGGACCCTGGCTTCCGGTCCGCTCGACGACCGCGTCAGGCCGCCGTTCGACATCTACCCGGGAGACCCGCTCCGAGGTGTCCTGGACGCGGGCGGCCAGACCGTCCCCAGCTACTCGTGGGAGGACGACGCACAGGTCGACGAGTACCTGACGTCGATCGGCTCCTACCTGTGGGCCAGCGAGACGGACGACCCGTACTCGCCCGTGTCCCGCATCGGGGTGGAGGCTCCCGGCTGCGAGTGACCGGCGACCCCTGACTACCCGTTCCAACGCGCCACGACGGTACTGGCAGACGTGCCCGCCGCCGCGTCGAGCTGCTTCCACGCCAGGTACCGACCGCTGCACATCGCCCCGGTGTACGCGTGGTCGACGTCGATCCTCGCCAGCTCGCCCGACACCACGTCGAGCACGAACGTGGGCGCCGAGGTGCCGGCGCCCTGGCCGTCGGCCTCCGACCACTGCAGCCGACCGTCGCACAGCGCGATGGACGCTTCGCGACCCGAGCCGCGCAGAGCGATCGTCCTCGCCGTCCGTGCGGCGGCGTCGACGACGAACAGCCGGCCACCCGAGTCCCCTGAGGTGATCGCGACGAATGCCAGGAGCTCACGGTCCGCCGCGAGCTGGACGACCGCTGACCCGGGAGGGCCGGACCGGGTCACCAGCACCTGGGGCTGTTGCCCGTCGACCACCAGCTCGATGCTCGTCGCACCGGGCGGCACGGAGGGGTCGGTGCGCTCCGAGCGCACGACGGCGACGCCCCGGGACGAGGACGCAGGTTGCGAGACCCCCGCGGCGACCACGACCAGCGGCCCGCTGCCATCGGCTGCGCGGGAGTAGACGTCGCTCCGGCCGGGCGTCCCGGCCGTCCAGTAGACGCGCCCGCGCGCGATCATCGTCGACCCGGCCCCGGACGTGCCGCCGTCCCCGAGCTCCTCCGCGCGGGCGACCAGGGTGGCGCGGCCGTCGGGCCCTGCGGAGAAGACGCGCCAGCGTGGTGTGCCGGCCTGGGTGCTGTCCGTCTCCAGCCACGCGGTGAGGCCCTCGGCGGCCGACGCGTCGAACGCCTGCCGCGGGTGGTCCCCGGCGATCGGTGCCGCCGGGGCGAACGGCGTGAACGTCGCGCCGTCGAGCAGACCCACGGTCATCGGGGCGGCCAACCACGGGTCGGGGTCGGACATGCCCGCGGGGACCCGGGCGGTGACCGCCCGCCCGTCCGTGGTCAGCCGTATCGGTATCAGGTACCCGTCCGCGGTGCTGCCGGGCGGGACTGTGGAGACGACCTCGAAGTCGGAGCCGGGCACGGCGGCTCGCGCGGCGTCGACGTCGATCGGCTCACTCGTGATCGTGCTGCCGTCCGCCCAGCGCAGGCTGCTGTCGGTCGCCGCCGGCGCGCTCGTCGGGGCGTCGGTCGGCAGCGCTTCGGGGGGTGGCAGCGGGCGCGAGCACCCGGCCAGGACCAGCGCGGCAGCGATTGCGAGGGCTCCTCGGCGGCGGTGCTCGGCATCCACACCCGAAGCGTGCACCTGTTCGCCCGTCGGCGAGCCGCGTTCTGCTCACAGTCCGGTCACGGTGCGCCTCTCGCCGTCTCCCCATGAGAAACGCGGCTCAGAAACGTTTCGCCGTAGTGCATTCGGAAAGCGGTCTCCTAGCATCGGGAAACCGGTTACTCGGTCCCATGCGGGCCGCCCGCGACAACGAAGACGAGGCACCACCGATGAGACGACCCGTAGCACTGCGACCTCTGGCCGCCCTGGCCACCACGGCCCTGGTGGCCACGCTCGGCGTGACCGCCCTGACGATGTCGGTCGCGCAGGCCGCCACGGGCAGCGCCACCGGCTTCGCCACCCGCAACGGCGGGACCACCGGCGGCGCGGGCGGGCAGACCGTCACGGCCACCACCGGCACCGCCATCCACGCGGCCTTGTGCAACCGCGCGAGCAGCAGCACGCCGATCACCATCCAGGTGCAGGGGACCATCAACCACGGCAACACCGCGAAGGTGTCGGGCAGCAGCTGCAGCACGGCGGCGGGCGTGATCGAGCTCAAGCAGATCAGCAACGTGACCATCGTCGGCGTCGGCAGCGGCGCCGTGTTCGACCAGGTGGGCATCCACATCCGCGAGTCCAGCAACATCATCATCCAGAACGTGACGATCAAGAACGTCAAGAAGTCCGGCTCGCCCACGTCCAACGGCGGCGACGCGATCGGCATGGAGAGCGGCGTCCGCAACGTGTGGGTGGACCACGCGACCCTGGAGGCGTCGGGCGGCGAGTCGGAGGGCTACGACGGCCTGTTCGACATGAAGGACAACACCCAGTACGTGACGCTGAGCTACAGCATCCTGCGCAACTCCGGGCGCGGCGGGCTGATCGGCTCCAGCGAGAGCGACCGCTCCAACGGGTTCGTCACGTTCCACCACAACCTGTACCAGAACCTCGACTCGCGGACCCCGCTGCTGCGTGGCGGCGTCGCGCACCTCTACAACAACCACTACGTCAACCTCAACGAGTCCGGGATCAACTCGCGCGCCGGCGCACAGGCCAAGGTGGAGAACAACTACTTCGAGGACTCCAAGGACGTCCTGGGCACCTTCTACACCAGCGAGGCCGGCACCTGGCAGGTGAGCGGGAACATCTTCGACAACGTCACCTGGTCCACCCGCAGCGGCGACAACCAGCCGGCCGGACCGAACCCGGTGTCCACGACGACGGTCAGCATCCCGTACGCGTACACGCTGGACGGCGCGAGCTGCGTGCCGGCGATCGTCCGCCAGACCGCTGGCGCATCCACCGGCCTGCGCGTGTCGGACGGGTCCTGCACCCCGACGACGCCGACGCCGACGCCGACCACCCCGGGACCGACCCAGACGACGCCCGCACCCACACCGACCGCGCCCAGTGGCACGAACCTGAGCCTCGGCGCCGGTGCGGACGGCTCCAGCAAGGCCGATGGGTCGAGCTACGGCAACGTGAAGGACGGGTCAGTGAGCACCTACTGGTCCCCGAGCGGCTCCACGGGCAGCATCTCGATCAAGTGGGGCTCGGCCACGTCGGTGTCGAAGCTCGTCGTCCGTGAGACCTCTGGCGCCGCCGGCCGGATCGGTGCGTGGCGGGTGCTCAACGCCGACACCGGCACGGTCCTCACCTCGGGCAACGGGGCCGGCGTCATCGGCTTCGCGACGACGTCGCTGAAGAAGGTCACGCTCGAGATCACCAGCTCGAACGGCACGCCGCAGGTGGCCGAGCTCGAGACCTACGCCCGGTAGCGCGTCGCGAAGGCGCGGTGCTCACGCAGAGCACCGCGCCTTCCCGTGCCGCGCCCGGGGGAGGAGACTCGACGCGGACCCGATGTCGCCGGGCTCGGCGGCGGTCCTCGGAGGCGTGCCGTGCGACGACGACGACTGATCTTCCGTTCGGCAGTACTGGTGCTCGCCCTCGGGGCCGCGGTCGCCCTGGTCGTCCCGGGTACACCCGGCAGCATCTCCGCGGCGGTCGCGTTCGCTGTCCTGGCCGTCGTCGAGGCGGCCCGCATCGTGACGGTGCTGCGCGACCCGAAGCCGGACCATCCACCGCTCGGAGCGTGGTGGTGGTGCGAGCTGCCCGTCGACCACAGGTTCGTGCGGCTCGGCGGCACGCAGGACGCGACCTGGCGGTGCCGGCGGTGCGGTGACGTGCGGTTCACGCCGCCCCCGCGCGCGACGACCGAGGTGGCCGTCGAGGGGGAGTCCGGGTTCCGGTTCTTCACTCCCGGATGACGGGCCGTCCGTCCGGAGGGGGACCGGGGTCCACCGGCGGGCCCACCTCTGCGCGACCGGCGTCGGCCCCCGGGGC
>NZ_CAURTV010000145.1:0-6777 GCF_963527515.1 uncultured Cellulomonas sp.
CCCACCGACCCCCACCACCGACCCCACCACCCCTCGGCAACCCACCCTTCTGACCTCCCCCCGCCGGGCTCAGCCGTCTCGCCATGCCCAGCCGTCACGGAGCTGCCATCCCGCGCGCCCCTGCGACCAGGCGATGCCCCAACCAGTAGATGACCTCCGTCGGCGCGAACAGGGGTGTCAGTGCGACGAGGCATGATGCGCGAGTGACTTCTCCGGCCTCCTCGACGCGCGGCTGGATCGGGCCGTACCTGCTGCTCGCGGTGCTCTGGGGCTGCAGCTTCCTGTTCATCGCCACGGCGCTGCAGACGTTCGCCCCGACGCAGGTGGCGTTCGGTCGCATCGTCGTGGGGCTGGCGCTCCTCGCGGCGATCCTGCTGGCTCGGCGGGAACGGGTCAGGGTCGAGCGGACGAAGATCGGCGACTTCGTGATCGTCGGCGCCGTGATGACGGCTGTCCCGTTCGTGCTCTTCGCGCTGGCCGAGCAGCGGGTCAGCTCAGTGCTCGCCGGCCTGGTGAACGCGACGACCCCGCTGTTCACGGCGGTCTTCGTCGCGCTGCTGCTGCCCGCCGAGCGGCCCGACCGCGTGCAGGTGGGCGGACTGGTGCTGGGGTTCGGCGGGATCGCGGTGCTGCTCGGGATCTGGGACCCGGGCGCCATCGACCTGCTCGGCGGGGTCATGCTGCTGGGCGCGACGTTCTGCTACGGCCTCGGCAACGCGTGGGCCCGCCGCCGGCTGACGGCCACGGGGTTGTCGAACGTGGCTCTGCCCGCCATCCAGCTCGCGGTGGGCGCCGTGGTCATCCTGCCGTTCGCGGTGACCACCCCGCCGACCGGGACGCTCACCCCGGCGCCCGCGCTGGCGCTGCTCGCGCTGGGGCTCGGCGGCACCGGTCTGGCGTACGTGCTGTTCTGGCGGGTCCTGGCTCTCGCGGGCGCCACGGTGACGGCCAGCGTGACCTACGTGATCCCGCTCGTGTCGACGACGCTCGGCGTGCTCGTCCTGCACGAAGGCCTGCACTGGTACGAGCCGGTCGGCGGGGCCGTCGTCCTCGCGGGCGTCGGCCTCACGCAGTGGGGCGCCGCGCGGCGCCGGTCGGCGGACGCCGCGCGCGCGGAGAACCCGGGCTCGCTCGACGGTGATGCGGGGACGGCGATCAAGGTCGAGGCAGGGACGGCGGCAGCCAGGCTTCCGGTGGGCGTCGACCAGCAGGCCGGGCCGGTCATCGACGGCGCTGAGCGGAGAGCACCGTCCACAGGTCCGAGTGCCGGGAGTCACCTCCGCGGTTGATCGCCTCGTGGGCAACAGAAGGCGCGGGCCTACGGCCGTCAGCCGGTGCGGCCCGGTGGTCTGCGCGGTTCCGTGCTCACGGGACGACGACGGTCATCCCCGGTCCGCTCGTCCCGGTGCCTAGCGCGGCGAGCGCAGCAGGAGCCCCCTCGAGGCTGATCGTCCTGCCGACGAGCCGCGACGGGTCGAGCTCCCCGGACGCGATCCGAGCGAGCATCGCGGGGTACTCGTGCGCCGCCATCCCGTGGCTGCCGTAGACCTCCAGCTCCCAACCGATCACGCGACCCATGGGCAGCGGCGGCGCGGTGTCGGCGCCGAGCAGGAGGCCGACCTGCACGTGCCGGCCGCGGCGGCGCAGCGACAGGATCGACGCGGTCGCCGTGGCGCGGCTGCCCAGGGCGTCGAGCGAGACCGCCGCACCCCCGCCGGTCACCTCGTGCACCTGTGCGGCGACGTCGCCTGTGCCGTCCAGCACGACGGACGCCCCCATCGCCACGGCGGCGTCACGGGCAGCCGCCGACACGTCGATCGCGACGACGCGTGCCCCGGCGCCGACGGCGATCATGACGGCCGACAGGCCCACGCCTCCGCAGCCGTGCACCGCGACCCAGTCGCCTGTGCCGACGCGGCCGTGCACGGTGATCGCGCGGTAGGCGGTCGCGAACCGGCAGCCCAGGGCCGCCGCGGTCACGGGTGACATGCCGGCGGGAAGCCGCACCAGGTTCACGTCGGCGTGGTGGAGGGCGACCAGCTCGGCGAACGACCCGTCGTCGGTGAACCCGGGCTGCCGCTGCCGCTCGCACACCTGCTGCTCACCGGCCAGGCACGCCGCGCAGGTGCCGCACGCGCACACGAACGGCACGGTGACCTGGTCGCCGACCACCCACGACCGCACCTGCGGGCCGACGACCTCGACCACCCCCGCCAGCTCGTGTCCCGGCACGTGCGGGAGGGTGATGTCGTCGTCGTGCCCCTGCCAGCCGTGCCAGTCGGACCGGCACACGCCCGTCGCGGTCACCCGCAGGACGACGCCGTCCTCCGGACAGCTCGGTGACGGAACGTCCTGGACGGTGGGCAGGACACCGAGCTCGGAGATCACGACGGCACGCATGGCGCCCATCCTCCCGTGCGCTCAGAGGGCCCGGTGCGACCAGGTACCGGCGACGAGGGTCCCGGCGACCGGCATCCCGCGCAGCGGAGCGGTGAGCGGGTCGGCGTCGAGCACCACCAGGTCCGCGGGCGCACCGGCCTGGACAAGGAGCCCGCGCCCGTCGACGGACGACTCCAGCGCGACCCGACGGTCAAGCGCCTGCTCGGGGTGCCACGGCACCCGCCCGTCGCGGGACCGGGTGACCGCGGCGTCCACCGCGACCCACGGGTCCAGGGGTGCCACGGGCGCGTCCGACCCCAGAGCCAGCCGCACACCGGCGCGGTGCAGCGCCCCGAACGCGAAGGCGCGGTCGGTGCGACCGGCCCAGTGGTGGTCGGCGACGTCGCGGTCGTCCATCGCGTGCTCCGGCTGCACGCTGGCCACCACACCGAGCGCGGCGAACCGCTCCACGTCGGCGGAGGTCACCAGCTGCGCGTGCTCGATCGACCCGGCGGCACCCGAGGCCTCGAAGGCGTCGAGCGCGAGGGCGTTCGCGGCGTCGCCGATCGCGTGGATCGCGCACCGCAGACCGTGCCGTGCGGCGTGCGCCATCAACGGCGCCAGCCGCGAGGGCGGGAGGTTGAGCACCCCGCGGGCGTTCGGGCCGGTGAGGCCGGGGTACGGGTCGTGACAGAAGGCGGTGCGCGTGTTGAGCGAGCCGTCGGTGATGACCTTGAGCGGCCCCTGCTCGACCAGGCCGCCGACCGGGTCGCCCGTGTGCAGGTCCTCGCGCACCACGCGGTCGAGGTACTCCTCCCACACGCCCGCGCGCACGCGCAGCCGGGACGGCCGGGCGGCAGCGCGCCGACGCCAGACGGCGAGGTTGTCGGCGATCTCGAGGTCCACCACCCCGACCACCCCGCGGGCGGCCGCGGCGGTGCAGGCGTCGTCGACGAGCGCATCGGCGACGTCGTCGGCCACGTGGTCCACGATGCCCTGCAGCGGCAGCCACTCCGTCTCGCGCAGCAGGCCGGTGGGGTGGGAACCGACCCCGAGGAACCGCAGCCCCGCGCTCGACGCCCAGGCGCAGTGCAGGTCGGCGGACACGAGCACCACCGAGAGGTCGCCGACGGCGTCGTCGAGCAGCGCGGCCGTCGGCTGGTCGGGCCACAGGCCGTCGCGGAAGCCGAAGCCGACGAGCGTGGCACCGGCCGCGGGCGTCGGTGCAGCGGCGACCAGCGCCACGGCGTGCGCGGCCGACGTGGCCGCGGAGACGTCGAGCCGGCGTCGTGCCAGCGCCCACTGCGTCAGGTGCACGTGCGCGTCCCAGAGGCCCGGCATGACCCAGCGGCCGCCGAGGTCGACCGACGGAGCCTGCACGGTCAGCGAGGGCCCGAGCTCAGCGACCCGCCCGTCCCGCAGCAGGAGGTCGACCGGGGCGTCCTGACCCGGGAGACGCGCGGAGCGCAGGAGCAGGTCAGTCGGTACGGTCCCCATGTGAGCACCGTAGAGGCGGGGTACGAGCCGACGTTCCTCGGTCCACCGGTGCCGCTGCCGGTCCCGGCCCAGACGGTCCGAGAGCTGGCGTCGACGCACTTCACCGTGCTGCTCGACCCCCGGCGCAGGCTGGCGGCGGCCACCGCGGTGAACATCGACGGCGCGCAGCTGGTGGACCTGGAGCGCGGCGACGACTGGCACCTGGACCCCCGCGTGCCCGCCGCCGAGCAGGCCGGCCCGGAGCTGTACGCGCGCAACGACCTGGACCGGGGGCACCTGGTCCGGCGCAGGGACCCGGTCTGGGGCGACCTCGTCACCGCGCGGCGGGCCAACCTCGACACGTTCGCCTACCCGAACGCCGCCCCGCAGGCCTCCGCGTTCAACCAGGGCGAGCTGCTCTGGGTCGGCCTCGAGGACCACGTGCTCGAGTACGCCCGCGCCCGGCGCAGCCGGGTCTCGGTGTTCACGGGACCCGTCCTCGCCGACGACGACCCGCTGTACCGCGGGGTGCAGATCCCGCGGCTGTTCTGGAAGGTCGCCGCCTGGGTGTCGGCCGACCGGCTGCGCGCGACCGCGTTCGTCCTCGACCAGACGCCCTTCGTCACGCGCCTGCAGACGGCGGCCGACGAGCTCCCGCCGCTGGGCCCGTTCCGGACGTTCCAGGTGCCGGTCGACGACGTGGCGGCGCTCACGGGCATCGACCTGGGGCCGCTGGTGAGCGCCGACGTGCTCGCCGCGGTCGGCGCACGCGGCGACCGCGAGCGCTGGGTGCCGCTGACGTCGGTGGGCGGGATCCGGCTCTAGCGAGGGTGCCGGACGTGCGCGTCGCGGCGGGCGGGCACCACCATCGGCGTCCCGGTCTCGGGGTCGGGGACCACGCGGCACGCCAGCCCGAACACCTCCCGCACGAACGGCTCGGTGACGACCTCCTCGGGCGCACCCTGGGCGACGACCGCGCCGTCCTTCATCGCGATGAGGTGCGTCGCGTACCGGGCGGCCTGGTTGAGGTCGTGCAGCACGGCCACCAGCGTCCGGCCCTCCTCGTGCAGCCGCGCGCACAGGTCCATGACCTCGAACTGGTGGGCGATGTCGAGGAACGTCGTCGGCTCGTCGAGGAGCAGCAGGTCGGTCTCCTGCGCGAGCGCCATGGCGAGCCACACCCGCTGGCGCTGCCCGCCGGACAGCTCGGCGACGAACCGGTCGCGCAGGTCGGTGACCTCGGTGGCGGCCAGGGCGTCGGCGACCGCGCGGGCGTCGGCGGCGGACCACTGCCGCAGGAGGCCCTGGTGCGGGTACCGTCCGCGGGCCACGAGGTCACCGACCGTGATGGCCTCGGGCGCGATGGGGCTCTGCGGCAGCAGGGCCAGCCGACGCGCGACGTCCTTGCTCTTCATGGAGGTGATCGGGGCACCCTCGAGCAGCACCCGGCCGGCGCGCGGCTTGAGGGTGCGACCGAGGGCGCGCAGCAGGGTGGACTTGCCGCAGCCGTTGGGGCCGATGATGACGGTGAAGGACGCACGCGGGACCTGCACGGACAGCCCCGTGGCGACGACCAGCTGGTCGTAGGCGAGCGTCAGGTCCGACGCCTCCAGCGGTGGACCGTTCACGCAGGGCTCCTCCTCCACTCGCGGACCAGCAGGACCGCGAGGTACAGGCCGCCGAGCGCGGCGGTGACGACACCCACGGGATAGACGACGCCCGGCACGGCGTACTGGGCCACCAGGTCGGCGACGACGAGCACCGCGGCACCGCAGCACGCGGCCGCGACCATACCCGGTCCGGTCGACCGGGTGAGCCGGCGCGCGATCTGCGGCGCGGTGAGCGCGACGAACGCGATCGGCCCGCTCACGGTCACCGCCACCGCGGTGAGCAGCACCCCGACGACCACCGCCCACGTGCGCACCCGGTCTGCGTGCACACCGACGCCGACCGCGACCTCGTCGCCCATCTCCACCAGCTGCAGCGGCCGGGTCAAGGCCAGTGCCGCCGGGAGCAGGACGACGAGCGCGCCGACGACGAGCGCCACGTCCGTCCACGACCGCGCCGCCAGGCTGCCGTTGAGGTACGCGGCGAGCACCTGCGCGTCCTCCCGGGTGGACCGCGCCAGGGCCAGCTGCACGAACGCCAGCGACATCGCGCCGACGGCGATGCCGACGACGACCATCCGCAGCGGCGCCCGGAACCCCGCGCCGGACCCGAGGTAGACCGCGCCGATCGCCACCCCCGCGCCGACGAGCGCGCCGACCGGCACCGGCACCGTGCCCGGCCAGACGAGCCCCGCGGCCGCGGCCCCGGCAGCCGCGCCGGCGCCGAGGCCGATGACGTCCGGGCTGCCCAGGGGGTTGCGGGTGACCGACTGGAACATCGCGCCCGACACGGCGAACGCCGCACCGGCGGCGGCGCCGACCAGCAGCCGCGGCAGGCGGTTGGTCCACAGCACCCACTCCTGGATGCGCGACCCCTCCCCGGCGACGACGCCCGGCAGCTCCGTGAGCGCGATGCCCAGCTCGCCGGCCGCCAGCGTGACCAGCACGGTGACCAGCAGGAGCGCGAGCGCGAGCGCGCAGACGACGACGGCACGCCGCCGCCAGCGCACGACGACGGCAGGCCCGAGGGTGAGCACCGCGGTGCTCACAGGCCCACCCGCCCCTGGCGCACGGCGAGGACGAGGAACGGAGCGCCGACGAAGGCGGTCACCGCGCCGACCGGCAGCTCCCCAGGCCGCGCCAGGACGCGCCCGAGCACGTCGGCGACCAGCAGCAGCACCGGGCCGAGCACGAGGCAGTAGGGCAGCAGCCAGCGGTGGTCGGAGCCGGTGAACGAGCGGACCACGTGCGGGATGGCCAGCCCCACGAACGCGACCGGCCCGACGGCGGCCACCGCCGCGGCGCACAGCACGGT
>NZ_CAURTV010000146.1:0-6755 GCF_963527515.1 uncultured Cellulomonas sp.
GTCCGCCACCGTCCGTGCGGCCGCGGCGGCGGCGGACGACCGGGCCGCCGCCCGCAGGGCGTCGGCGTCCCCGTGCAGCACCGTGGTGGGTCCCGCGTAGTCGGTCGCTGTCGCGACGAGCACCGTGGCCCAGCCGGCGTCGCGCACCCGCAGACCCCCGGCCGTGGCGACGACGACGCCGTCCGTGGCGACCTCGACCGCGACCGCCGCGGTGATGCTCGTGCCAGGCGCGCGGTCCCGGACCACGGTGCCCGGCACGTAGTCCGGCGGGGAGTCCGACGGCATGCGCATCGTCGCCGACCATCCGTCCCGCTCGCCGCGCGGCTCGTCGAGCGGGTGCGCGGACGTGGTCCGCACGACCAGCTCGCCGGGTGCGCCGGCCCAGGACCGGTGCACGACGAGCACCGAGGCGGGTCGGCTGACGAAGGCCTCCTGCTCTCCGGCGGACCAGCGGTGCCCGGCGACGCCCTGGTCCAGGTCCAGCCAGCGCGAGTAGCCGTCGGTCGTCGCCGGAGCGCCCTGCTCGAGCCACAGGTCGACCAGCGGCTGGTACGCCTGCCCGAAGCCGCCCTGCAGCCGCTGCACCTGACGCTCCGCCTCCCGCACGTCGTCGTGCTCGAGCGCGGCGCGGGCGGCGGCGAGGGCGGCCGGTCCGTCCGGGGCCGAGCGGGCCCGGGGGGAGCCCGACCAGCACGTGTTGTCGTTCAGCTGCAGCCGTTCGGTGCCGACGCCGCCGAACACCATCGCGCCGATCCGCCCGTTGCCAAGCGGGAGCGCGTCGGTCCACGTGGTGGCGGGCGCGTCGTAGCGCAGGGTGGTGTCGGGCACGGGTCTCCAGGGGCCGCCGGTCGGACCGCCGGAGGGGTGGCGGTCCGACCGGCAGCGTAGATCAGGGGGTGGAGATCCTCGGCTGGGCGGGCATCGTGAACGGGCTGCCCAGGAAGAACCCCGGGTGCGGCGGCTGGTTGTAGGCCGTGTTCTGCCACGCGATCGCGACCCGGTAGGTCTGGTCGTGCAGCAGGGTCCAGACGCGGGCGCTGCTGGGCGTCGGCGTGGCGTAGATCCGCAGGCCCGACTCGTCGGACTTGGCCCAGATGACCTCTTCACGCCAGTCGCCGAGCAGGTCACCGGACAGCACCGGGGTGGACTTGGTGCCGTTGTTCGACCGCACGCCCGACCCGGTCAGCAGGCGGGTGTCGCCCCCGGTGCCGTACTTGTCGATGCGGGTGCCGTCGAGCAGCTCGCGCGTGGTGTCGCCGTCCCACCAGGCCAGGAAGTTCGCCGAGCCGGGCTTGCGGGCGACGCCCTGGCCGGAGGTGTTGCGCAGCTGGGAGTCCGACGAGGACCACGACTCCGCACCCGCGCTGCCGGACCAGATGTCACCCGAGACTCCGCGGCCGTTGTCGCTGCCGGACGGGGTGCTCCACAGGATCTGGCCCGTGCGGGCGTCGGCCATCCAGGAGTCGGGCTGGCTGGTGCTCTCCGTGACCTTGTAGTACTCCAGCCCCGGGCGGCCCGGGATCAGGTCACCGACGTGCCCGGCGTCCCCGTGACCCGTGCGGTTGGTCCACAGCCCGCGACCGTTGTCGTCGATCGCGGCGGCGCCGTAGAGGATCTCCTGCCGGCCGTCCTGGTCCACGTCCGCCACGGACAGGGAGTGGTTGCCCTGACCGGCGTACGCGCTGTTGCCCGAGTCGTTGGTGTCGAAGGTCCACCGGCGGGTCAGCTGGCCGTTGCGGTAGTCCCACGCCACCACGACCGCCCGTGTGTAGTAGCCGCGCGCCATGATGATCGAGGGTCGCTGGCCGTCCAGGTAGGCGGTGCCCGCCAGGAACCGGTCGACGCGGTTGCCGTAGCTGTCCCCCCAGCTCGAGACCGTGCCGCGGGGCGGGAGGTAGCTCGTCGTCGCCGCGATCGCGCCCGTCGGACCGGAGAAGACCGTGAAGTACTCCGGCCCGGCCAGCACGTACCCGGCCGAGCTGCGGTGGTCGGCGTTGGCGTCGCCGATGACCTGACCGGTCCCGGAGCGGGTGCCGTCGGCGGTCTTCATCGCCACCTCGGCCTTGCCGTCACCGTCGTAGTCGTAGACCTGGAACTGGGTGTAGTGCGCGCCGGCGCGGATGTTGCGGCCGAGGTCGATGCGCCACAGGCGCGTGCCGTTCAGCTCGTAGGCGTCGACGAACACGTTGCCTGTCACGCCGGACTGGGAGTTGTCCTTGGCGTTGGTCGGGTCCCACTTCAGGACGACCTCGAGCTGGCCGTCACCGTCCAGGTCGCCGACGCTGCCGTCGTTGGCCACGTGGTCGCTGCTCGGGCGCTGGATCGGAATGTCGAGGTAGCCGTTGCCGAAGGTGAGAGAGGCGGGCGACGCCGCCTGCTCCGTGCCGTTCACCACCGCGCGCACCGTGTATCGGGCGCCGGCGGACGCCCCGGCGTCGAGGTAGTTGGTGGAGCTGGTGATCGGGCCGGCGATGCGGGTGCCGTCGCGGTAGACGGTGAACCCGGTGCCCGCGGCCTCGGTGCCCAGCAGTCGCCACTGGACCAGGTTGTCGCTGCCCGAGCGCACGCTGATCAGCCCGCGGTCGAGCTTCTCGGCTTGCCACGCGCCTGCGGGCGGCACGACGGGTGGCGTGGTCGGGTCGACCGGCGGGGTGGTCGGGTCCACGGGCGGCGTCGTGGGGTCCACCGGGCTGCCCGTGCAGGTCGTGCCGTTGAGCGCGAACGACGTCGGGACCGGGTTGCTGCCCGACCAGGTGCCGTTGAACCCGAATGACGAGCTCGCCCCGGTGGCGAGGGTGCCGTTGTACGCGACGTTCTTCGCGGTCACCTGGGTACCGCTCTGCGACGTCGACGCGTTCCACGCCTGGGTGACGGTCTGCCCGGCGCCGAACGACCAGGTGAGCGTCCAGCCGTTCACCGGGTCTCCGAGGTTGGTGATCGTCACGTCGGCGCCGAAGCCGGGGTTCCACTGGTTGGTCACCGTGTAGTCGACGCGGCAGCCGACCGCGGCGGTCGCCGGCTGGGCGGCGGCGATGCCGATGCCGGTGGCGAGCGTGGCTGCCATCAGCCACGGGACGGTTCTCCGACGGTGCGGCATGGTGCTTCCTCCTGCGTTCGCGGCCGACCTCGTCGTCGGAGGGCATGACCCAGCCCCGCGGACGAACGTAGGGACTGCCGAGTGGCGCAACTACGCAGTGAAACCTTTCATCGGAGATCGCTTACCGCGCCCGACGTGTCATCCGCCGGATAGGTCCCGTGCCCCTCGACCACCAGCCCGTCGGCGAAGACCAGGACCTCGTTCACCACACCACCACGCTCGTTGCGGTAGACGATCACCAGCGCGTCCACCCCGGCGAACACCTGCTCGACGGTGAGGTGCAGGTGGGGGAGCAGGCGCAGGCCCTCGGTCCAGTACGCCCGCAGAGCGGCTTTCCCACGCAGCACGCCGCCGCTGCCCGGCACGATCCGCGCCGCCAGGGGAGAGGCGAAGACGACGTCGGCGGCGAAGAGCGCGAGGACGGCGTCGAGGTCGTGGGCGTTCCAGGCAGCCACCCAGGCAGCGCTGAAGTCGGTGGGATCAGGCACGGTCATCCGGGCAGTGTGGCACCCGACGGAAGGGCACATCATGGAGTGACGTCACCCTGCCGAGGGAGAGGACCGCCGACGATGAGCACGTGGACCGAGGACCAGCTCGCCCGGGTGGGGGAGGCGGAGGAGGTGCAGCTCACCTCGACGCGTCCGGACCGGAGCCTGCGTCCCTACGTCACCATGTGGGTGGTCCGGGCCGGGGACGACCTGTACGTGCGGTCCGCCTACGGGGCGACCAACCCGTGGTTCGTCCGCGCGCTGGCGAGCGGCCGCGGCCGCATCCGCGCCGGCGGCGTCGAGCAGGACGTCCACTTCGTCGCCGCGGACCCGGGGGTGCACGCGGGGATCGACGCGGCGTACCACACCAAGTACGACCGGTACGGGCCGGCGATCGTCGGCACCGTCGTCGGTCCGGAGGCCGCGGCCGTCACGCTCCGGCTGGTGCCCGCCGAGGACTGACGTGCCTCGTCACACCAGGTGGACGGCGTGGTCCTCGAGGTCGTCCAGGTCGTCCGCCGACGCCTGCAGCACGCGGTCCGCCAGCTGGCGCAGCGCACGCGCCGCCGCGATCTCGGTGCCGACCTCGGGAGCGTCCAGGTCGTAGGCGCTGAACTGCGCGCGGCCCCAGCCGTCGAGGGTCGCCCCGGTCGTCGTGGTGAGGACGGCGTGCGCCCTGGCGACGGACGCGTGGGTCGGGTCGTCGTCGGTGAACAGGTAGACCGCCACGTTCCAGGTCTCGTTCATCAGGTCCCTCCTCCGGCGTCCGCGCTGCGCCTGTGCGCCAGCTCCTTCGAGCGTGCGCCGACTCCTCCGTGCCCGGACAGGGCCTTTGGTCCCACCTGTCCGGGTGCGCCGGATTCGCCCGACCCCGTGGTGCGGGTGCCACAGATCGCGCCTAGCGTCAGGCCTCATGCGGGAACGCGTCGACGACACCCGGGCGGACGTGGTCGACCCGGCGGAAGGCCTGACCGAAGGCCCGACCGGATCGACGGTGCTGGGTAAGCGCTACCGGCTCGACGTCGTCCTCGGCCGCGGTGGGATGGCCACGGTGCACCGCGCGCGGGACCTGGTGCTCGACCGCGACGTCGCCGTGAAGGTGTTCCCCCCGGTGCACGAGGACGCCGACGACCTCCTGCGCAACCGTGCCGAGATGCGCGTGCTGGCCACCCTGAGCCACCCGGCCCTGGTCACGCTGCACGACGCGGGCACCGTGCACGACGCCGACGGCTCCCAGCAGGTCTACCTCGTGATGGAGCTGGTCGAGGGCGCGACGCTGGCCGACCGCCTGCGCGAGGGGCCGCTGACCGTCGCCGAGACCGCGGCGATCGGCAGGGACGTCGCCGACGCGCTCGCCGTGGTCCACGAGCGCGAGATCGTGCACCGCGACATCAAGCCCGCGAACATCCTGCTGGTGGGTGGCCTCGACGAGCGCAGGGCCGCGCCGGTCGCCAAGCTCGCCGACTTCGGCATCGCCCGGCTGGCGGACTCGACCCGCCTGACCATGACCGGGATGACCCTCGGCACGGTCAGCTACCTGAGCCCGGAGCAGGCGACGGGTGCGGCACTCGGCCCGCCCAGCGACGTCTACGGGCTCGGACTGGTCCTGCTCGAGTGCGCGACCGGCAAGGTCGCGTTCTCCGGCACGCCGGCGGAGGTGGCGACCGCGCGGCTCGTCTCGTCCCCCGACGTCCCGGCCGGGCTCGGACCGCGGCTCGCGGACGTGCTCGCGCGGATGACGCGCATGGACCCGCAGGAGCGGCCCACCGCGCGCGAGGTGGCGGACGACCTGACGGCGATCCTCGCCCTGCCGGACGAGGACGAGATGCTCCCGCCGACGCTCGCCGTCCCGCACGCCGACGCGCCCCCGACCCGGTGGCACGTCCGGTCCCGCCGGACCGTCCTCGCCGGCGCCGCGGGGGTGCTGCTGGCGGGTGGCGCGCTCACGGTCGGCCTGCTCGTGTCGGGGGACGACCCCCCGGAGCCGCCGTCCTATCCCACGGTCGAGGGCACGCTCGGCGAGTCCCTGCAGCGGCTCCACGAGAGCGTGGAGCCATGAGGCGCCGGGTCGGCTGGACCGCCCTCGTCGTCGCGTCCGCGCTGGCGTGCGCGGGATGTGCCGACGCCGCTCCGGACCTCGACGCGGACCGCGCCCGCACCCTGCAGGAGTCGGTTCTCGCGGTCACGCAGGCGGCGGCCGAGTCGCGGTGGAGCGACGCCCAGGGCCTCGTCGCCCAGACGCGCGAGGCGCTCGACCAGGGAGCGGACGCCGGCGAGGTGTCCACGGCGCGGTACCGGCAGATCGACGCGGCGCTCGACGGCGTGGAGAGCGACCTCGCCGCCGCCGTGGCAGCCGCCGCCGTCGCCGCAGAGGCTGCGGCGGAGCAGGCGGCGGCCGACCAGGCTGCTGCGGAGCTGGCCGCGACACCGCAGCCCGCGCTCGCCCCCGAGGTGCCCGCGAAGACCCCGAAGGGCAAGGAGAACAACCCCGGCAAGCCGAAGGGCGGCAAGTAGGACGTCTCAGGGTGGATCTCCGGGCGATCACGGATGCGCAGGTGGGCGCGGCAGCGGCATCCTGGGGGAGTCCGGCCGCGCTCGGTGGTCGGCGCGAGAGGAGCAGCACCATGGGAAGCGTCCACGACAGCATGGCTCGACAGGGCCTGGTCCGGCCGGTCGAGGGTCGTGTGCTGGCCGGAGTGTGTGCCGGACTGGGCCGGAGGTTCGGCATCGCGCCGTTCCACGCCCGGCTCCTGTTCGTGCTCGTCCTGTTCGTGCTGCCGGGCAGCCAGCTGCTGGTCTACCCGCTCCTGTGGATCCTCATGCCCACGGAGCGCTGGGTCCCGGCCGGGCCGGCGCCGACCGGCACCCCCGGCTGAGCCACCCGCCGGGACAGCTCGGCGCGGTTGCGCAGGCCGAGCTTGCGGTAGGTCCGCGTGAGGTGGGCCTCGACCGTCGACTCGCTCACGAACATGCGGGCGGCGATCTCCCGGTTGCGCAGGCCGTCGGCCACGAAGGCGGCGACCTCGGCCTCGGTGGGGGTCAGGTGCTCGTCCTGCGACGTGCCGCGCGCTCGGGCGAGCAGCTCGCGGACCAGCTCGTCCCACCCGCGGACGCGGGCGTCGACGAACGTGGCCAGACTGCGCTCGCCGGCGTCGCGCGGTCCCTGGCGG
>NZ_CAURTV010000147.1:0-6633 GCF_963527515.1 uncultured Cellulomonas sp.
GCCTCGGGCTGGGCCGCGACCGCGTCCAGGCGGGCCAGGACGAGCTGCTGCGGTCGTCCCGGACGGCCCCCGCGGCGGGCGAGCGCGCCGCCGCGGTCAGCGCGGTGCGGACCTACGTCGACGCGGCGACGTCCGGGGCGCCGGACCACTGGGTGCTCGCCGCCCGGTCTCGTGCGGCGGACGTCGACCTGGACGACGTGCTGGACCGGACGGTCGTGCGGGTGCCGGTCGCGGCGGCTCGCATCCCGTGGACGTGGCAGGTGCTGGCCTTCCTCCAGTGGGTGCTCCTGGCCGTGGCGCTGGTCGGTGCCGCGTGGCTCGTCACGCTGGCCGCGATGGCGTGGCTGCAGCTGCCCGCGCCCGAGACGCCGATGTGGTGGGGCCTGCCCGCACCGACCTTCCTGCTGCTCGGCGGGGTCGTCGCGGGCCTCCTGGTGGCCGTGGTCGGCGGGATCGTCGGAGCGGTCGCCGGCCGGAGCCGGGCCGCGCGGGCACGCCGACGGCTCGGTGCGTCGGTGGCGCAGGCCGTCAACGACCACGTCATCGCGCCGGTGGCTGCCGAGATGGACGCGCTCGCCCGGTGCCGCGCGGCCGCGTCCAGGGCCGCAGCCTGAGCGCTCCTTAGGATCGACCGCATGACTCGCCTCGAGGTCCCCGTCCAGCTGCGCTGGTCGGACATGGACGCCTACCAGCACGTGAACAACGTCGAGATGCTGCGCCTGCTCGAGGAGGCGCGGATCGACGCGTTCTGGAGCCACCCGGCCGCGCCGGACGGCAGCCGGGTGGAGAGCGCGTGGCCCACCGCGGTGCTCGACGCGGGTCCGGGTGCCGAGCTGTCCACGCTGATCGCGCGGCAGGAGATCGAGTACCTCAAGCCCCTGGGCTACCGCCGCACCCCGGTGATCGTGGAGATGTGGCTGGGCCACCTGGGCGGGGCGAGCCTCGACGTCTGCTACGAGGTGCGTGACGACGGCGCGGCGGGTCCCGAGCGGGTCCTCTACGCCCGGGCGCTCACCACGCTGGTGCTCGTCGACGCGGCGACCGGAGCGCCGCGGCGCATCGGGCCGGAGCAGCGCACCGTGTGGGAGGCCTACGTGGAGGAGCCGGTCACGATCCGCCGGCGGCGCTGACCCGACGGTCCGTGCGGGCCCGCTCGGCCGTCTCGGCGGCACGCGCGATGTTGCGCTGCATGCCCCCGAACACGACGCCGTGGAACGGGTACACGGACCACCAGTAGACCTGCCCGAGCAGACCCTTCGGGTGGAACAGAGCGCGCTGTGAGAACACCGTCGGTGCAGCGTCGCCCTCGCCCGTCGGCTCTACGCGCAGCTCCAGCCACGCGAGCCCGGGGACGCGCATCTCGGCGCGCAGCCGCAGCAGGCTCCCCTCCTCGATGGCCTCGACCCGCCAGAAGTCCACGGCGTCGTCCACCAGCAGCTGGAGGGGGTCCCGGCGCCCGCGCCGCAGGCCCGGTCCGCCGACCAGCCGGTCGGCCAGCCCGCGGACGCGCCACGCCAGCGCCCACGAGTACCACCCGCGCTCGCCGCCGACGGCCTCGACCACCCGCCACAGCGCGGCGGGGGAGGCGTCGACCGTGACCTGGCGTTCGTCGACGAACAGGGAGCCGCCGGCCCAGTCGGGGTCGCTCGGCAGCGGGTCGCTGGGCGCCCCGGGGAGCGACGCCGACGACCAGCGCGTGCTCACCGCCGCGTCCTGGACGCGCTGCAGGGCGAGCCGCACCGCGCGGTCGAAGCCGATCAGCCCGTCGGGCGGGTCGGGGATGTGCTGGGCGATGTCGTGCTCGTCGCACACCACCTCGTGCACCAGGGACTCCACCAGCGGCCGGGCCAGGCCGCCCGGCACCGGGGTGACCAGGGAGACCCACAGGCTGGACAGCTTCGGGGTCAGGACGGGCACGCCGACGATGACGCGCCGGTGCAGGCCGGCCGCCTCGGCGTACCGCTGCATCATGTCGCGGTAGGTGAGGACGTCGGGCCCGCCGATGTCGAACCCCCGGCTCACGTCCGGCGGCATCGCGGCCGAGCCCACGAGGTACCGCAGGACGTCGCGGATGGCGATCGGCTGGATGCGGTTCTCCACCCACTTGGGGACGGTCATGGCCGGCAGGCGCTCGGTGAGGTAGCGCATCATCTCGAACGACGCGGACCCCGACCCGAGGATGACCGCCGCGCGCAGCACCGCGGTCGGCACGCCGCTGGCCAGCAGGATCTCGCCTACCTCGGTGCGCGACTCGAGGTGCGGGGACAGGTCCTCGCCCTCGGGGTAGAGGCCGCCGAGGTAGATGATCCGGCCGACGCCCGCCTCCCGCGCCGCCTGGCCGAAGACCAGGGCGGTGTGCCGGTCGGTCGACTCGAACCGGCGGCCGGAGCCGAGGGCGTGGATGAGGTAGTACGCGACCTGGGCGCCGTCGAGCGCCGCGCGGATCTGCTCGGGGTCGGCGGCGTCGGCAGCGGCCACCTCGACGTCGGCGTACCAGGGGCGGCCGCGCAGCCGGTCGGGGTGCCGGGCGATCGCGCGGACGCGGTAGCCGGCCGCCAGCAGCTCGGGGACCAGACGGCCCCCGACGTACCCGGTGACGCCGGTGACCGCCACGAGGGGCGCATCCGGGCGCGGGCGGCCGTCGTCGCCGAGCCCGGGGACCAGGCCGGGAAGGGTGTCCGCGACGGGTGCGGGCAGGAGGTCGTCCGGGGCGGTGGCCATCTGGGAAGTGTGCGGTCCCGCGTCCGGACGCGCACCCGGTCAGCGCAGCAGCGCCAGGGTCTCCCGCTCGGCCACAGCCTGCGACCGCGTCGGGCGGATGGTCTGACCCCGTTCCCACAGCTCGATCACCCGGGGGTCGATGTACGAGGAGCGGCACACGGCGGGGGTGTTCCCGAGCTCCTCGGCCACGTCCTTGACCACCTGGCTGAGCACCCGGCGGCGGGCGCGCTCGCTGGCCGGCGGTGGTCCGGCGTCGGCGAGCCCGCGCGCGGCCAGGACGGTGGCGTGCCACGTGCGGAAGTCCTTGGGCGTCGCGTCGGGACCCAGCTGCTGCTTGACGTAGCCGGCGACGTCCGAGCTGGTCACGTCGTGCCACCCGCCGTCGTCGTCCCGCCAGGCCAGCAGCTCCGGGCCGTCGTCCCGCCGCCGGGTCAGGGTGCGGACCATCGTGGCGACGTCGTCGTCCTCGACCACGGTGTCACGGACCTGACCGGACTTGGCCGGGAAGTTCAGGTGCACCCGCCCCGGATCGTTCTCGCTCTCCGGCGGCAGCACCCGGACGTGGGAGCGCAGCAGCGTGGCCAGCCCGTACGAGCCGTGCTGGAGCGCGTAGCCCTCACCGCCGACGCGCAGGTACGCGAGGTCGAGCAGCCGGAAGGCCAGGGCGAGCACCTTCTGCCGCGGCATGCCCTCGAGCGCGAGGTCGGCGCGCACCCGGCGCCGCGCGGCGGGCAGGCGCCGGGCGACGTCCAGCACGTGGTCGTGCTTGAGCCGGCCGCGCCGCAGCGTCCACTGCTGGTGGTAGAGGTACTGCCGGCGCTCGGCGTCGTCCAGGCCGGCGGCCTGGATGTGCCCGTTGGGCCACGGGGAGATCCAGACGTCGCGCCACGCGGGCGGGATGGCGAGCGAGGTGATCCGCTCCAGGTGCTCCGGCTCGACGATCCGGACCTTGTCCTGGTCGAGATAGAGGAACCCCCGGCCGGCGCGGCGACGCGACCAGCCGGGGGCGTCGAGGCGGACGCGGCGCAGGCGGACCATGCCGGAATCCTCACCCGGACCGTCCGCGTCCGCGCGGCGAACGTCAGTCCGGGAAGCGGACCATGCCCTCCTGGGCCACGGACGCGACGAGGGTCCCGTCCTGCGTGAACACCCGCGCCGCCCCGAGCCCGCGACCGCCCTGGGCGCTGGGCGTGGACTGGACGTACAGGAGCCAGTCGTCCACGCGGACGTCCCGGTGCCACCACATGGCGTGGTCGAGGGAGGCGATCGACAGCCCGCGGGTGACCCACGACCGTCCCGCCCTCCGCAGGATCGGCTCCAGCATCACCTGGTCGCACGCGTAGGCCAGCAGCGCCCGGTGCAGCAGCTGGTCGTCGGGCAGCGGACCGCGCGAGCGGAACCACACGGCCTGCTGACCGGTCGGCTCCTTCGGCGGTCCCAGGTAGATCGATCCGTCCACGTGCCGCACGTCGAACGCGGCCTCCTGCGTCCAGAACTTGGCCACCGGGTGGTCGATGCCGCCCAGCTGCTCGAGCGCGGACGGCACCTCGTCCGGTCCGGGGATCCCGGCCGGCATCGGGTCGGCGTAGTCGAGGCCGGGCTGCTGCTCCTGGAAGGAGGTGATCATCGACAGGATGGCCTCGCCGCCCTGCAGGGCGTGCGTCCGGCGCGCGCTGAACGAGCGACCGTCCCGCAGGCGCTCGACGGCGAAGGTGATCGGCTCGCGCACGTCGCCCGCGCGCAGGAAGTAGCCGTGCAGCGAGTGCGGGAGCCGGCCGTCGGTGATGGTCCGACCGGCGGCGAGGAGCGCCTGGGCGAGCACCTGGCCGCCGAACACGCGCCCGCTGGGCTGGGGGAGGCTGCGACCGGTGAACTGGTCCGGCGTCCCCGGGTCCTCGTCCAGCCGCAGGATGTCGAGCACGGAGGCGGTCGGGTCGGGCTCGATCGTCATGGACCGCAGCGTCTCACGAGGTCGACGCCGTGCTCACGCTCCGTGCGGAGTGACGTTCGTCGCGCTCAGTCGTCGAACGTGTTGAGCATCGAGTGGGCCGCTCGCTCGAGGTAGTCCCACAGCTGCGCGTGGTGCAGAGGTGCCAGGTCGAGGCTGTCGACGGCGGCCCGCATGTGCAGGAGCCACCGGTCGCGCGCGTCGGGGTTCACCTTGAACGGGGCGTGCCGCATGCGCAGCCGCGGGTGCCCACGGTTGTCGGAGTAGGTGGTGGGACCGCCCCAGTACTGCTCGAGGAACAGGGTCAGCCGCTCGGCCGCGGGGCCGAGGTCCTGCTCGGGGTACATCGGACGCAGCACCGGGTCGCCGGCGACGCCGCGGTAGAACTCGTCGACCAGCCGGACGAACGTCTCGTGCCCGCCGATCGCCTCGTAGAAGGAGTCGGATCTCACGCCGACATCCTCACACGCCCGTTCAGAGCCCCAGCGCCTCCAGCGCGGGCAGGCTGGCCCTCACCACGGCACGCGCGTCGGCGGCCGTCGAGGCGGCGAGAGCGAGCTGGCCCAGGCGGCGGCACTCGTCGAGCGTCGTCGCCGCCAGGAGGGCCGCCACGTCCGGGAGCGCGCGGGGCGTCATGGACAGCGACGACACGCCGAGCCCCACGAGCACGGCGGCGAGCGCCGGGTCGGCGGCCGCCTCACCGCAGACACCGACCGGACGGGCCTGCTGGGCACCCCCGGCACAGGTCGCGGCCACCAGGTGCAGGACGGCGGGCTGCCAGGGGTCGGAGAGCTCCGCGACGGCGCCGAGCAGCCGGTCCGCCGCCATCGTGTACTGCGTGAGGTCGTTGGTGCCGATGCTCGCGAACGCGGCGTGCGCCAGGATCGGGCCGGACAGCAGCGCCGCGCTGGGGATCTCGACCATCACGCCCGCGACGCCCAGCCCGTGGGCCGCGCAGGCGGCGACGAACGCCTGGGCCTCGTCGACGGTCGAGACCATCGGGGCCATGACCCAGACCTCGGCGGTCTCGACGGCGGTGGCCTGCGCGATGGCGGCCAGCTGGTCCTGGAGCACCTCGGGGTGGCTCACGGCGGTCCGCAGCCCCCGCACCCCGAGCGCGGGGTTGGCCTCCGGGCTCCCGGCGAGGAACGGCAGCGGCTTGTCGGCGCCGGCGTCCAGCGTGCGGACCACGACCTTGCGCCCGGGGAACGCGGCCAGGACGCGTCGGTAGGCGCTGACCTGCTCCTCGATGCTCGGCGCCTGGTCGCGGTCGAGGAAGCCGAACTCGGTCCGGAACAGGCCCACGCCCTCGGCGCCCGCGGCTGCCGCCGGGGCCGCGTCGGACGGGTCGCCCACGTTGGCCAGCAGCTCGACGTGGTGCCCGTCGGCGGTGCGCCCGCGGCCGTCGAACGTCCGCACCTGCGCGGCGAGCGCCCGGGTGGCCGCCACCTGCTCGGCGGTCGGGTCGACGGTCACCGTGCCGGCCGAGCCGTCCACCAGCACCAGCCCGCCGGCTCGGACCGCGGCTGGCGCACCGTGCGCAGCGACGACCGTCGGGATGCCGCGGGCCCGCGCCAGGATCGCGGTGTGCGAGGTGGGACCACCGGTCGCGGTGACGATCCCGAGCACGCGGTCGGTGTCGAGCGTCGCCACCAGAGCCGGCGCGAGGTCGTCCGCGACCAGCACGAACGGCGCCTCGTGCACCGGCACGCCCGGCGCGGCACGCCCCGTGAGCTCCGCGACGAGCCGGTCCCGGACGTCCGCGATGTCCCGGGTCCGCTCGGCGAAGTACCCGCCGAGCGCCTCGAACTGCACGGCGACCGCCTCGGCGGCCTCCCACACGGCGCGCTCCGGCACCAGCCGGTCGCGGGTCACCCGCTGCTCCGCGTCGGCCACCAGCGTCGGGTCCGCGGCGATCGCCGCGGTGGCGTGCAGGAGCTCGGCGCTCTCGCCCTGTGCGCGGT
>NZ_CAURTV010000148.1:0-6569 GCF_963527515.1 uncultured Cellulomonas sp.
CGCTCGGTCAGCGGCACGCCGACCTCGCGCTGCAGCAGCGCGAGCTGCTGAGACACCGCCGACGGCGTCACGTGCAGCACGGCCGCGGCCGCGGTCACTCCGCCCTGCGTGCCGACCGTGCGGAGGCTCTCCAGGGCGCGGGGGTCCATGCAGCGATGCTACATCGTCGTGTCATCACTATTCGATGGTGCTGCACGGTCTCGGAGACGCATGCTCGCTCCATGCCCACCCGCGACCGCCTGCTCGCCGCGCTCGTCGCCGTCTGCTGGGGCCTGAACTTCCCGGCCATCCACCTGTCCCTGGAGCAGTTCCCGCCGTTCTTCCTGGCGGCGCTCCGGTTCGCCCTCATCGCCGTGCCCACGCTGCTCCTCGTCCCCCGGCCGACCGCACCCTGGCGGTGGATCGGTCTGTACGGGCTCGGGTTCGGGGTGCTCCAGTTCGTGTTCCTCTACCTCGCCATGGACAGCGGGATGCCGACGGGGCTGGCCTCGCTGGTGCTGCAGTCGTCGGCGCCCTTCACCGTGCTCCTGGCCGGGGTGTTCCTGCGCGAGCGGATCAGCGTGCGCCAGGGTGCCGGCATCCTGCTCGCGGTGGCCGGCCTGGCGGGCATCGCCGTGCACCGCGCCGGGCTGGCCGGCGGCGCGACGCTGGTCCCCGTGCTGCTCACCCTGTGCGGCGGGCTTGCCTGGGCGGTCGGCAACCTGGGCAACCGCCGGGCGGTGCAGGCGCAGCCGGGCGAGCCGTTCCGGCTCATGCTCTGGATGTCCGTCGTCCCCCCGCTGCCGCTGCTGGCGCTCTCACTCGGGGTCGAGGGGCCTGAGCGGATCGCGGGGTCGTTCCAGGGGCTGGGCAGCACGCAGGGGCTGCTCGCGCTCGCCGGGCTGCTGTTCACGGTGGTCGTCGCGACGCTGGTCGGCTCCGGGCTGTGGACCACGCTCATGGGCCGGCACCCGTCCAGCACGGTGGCACCGTTCTCCATGCTGGTCCCCGTGGTGGGCATCGGGGCGTCCTGGCTGCTGCTGCGCGAGCCGACGTCGACGGTCGAGCTCGCCTGGGGCGCGCTGGTGATCGCCGGGGTGCTGGTCGGCAGCACCCGCCGTCAGACCACCAGGGCCGTGGCGATCGCCGCGACGCCGTCCCCGCGGCCGGTCAGCCCGAGCCCGTCGGTGGTGGTCGCCGAGACGGTCACCGGGGCGCCGATCGCCGCCGACAGCGCCGACTCCGCCTCCGCGCGCCGCTGACCGATCTTCGGCCGGTTCCCGATCACCTGGACCGCGACGTTCCCGATGGTGAACCCCGCCGCGCGCACGCGCCGCGCGGTCTCCTGGAGCAGCGCGGCCCCGGCCGCACCCGCCCACTGCGGCTCGGACGTGCCGAAGTTCGAGCCCAGGTCGCCCAGGCCGGCCGCGGACAGCAGCGCGTCGGCAGCGGCGTGCGCGGCGACGTCGGCGTCGGAGTGACCGGCCAGCGGTCGCTCGCCGGGCCACGACAGGCCGGCCAGGTGCAGCACGGCACCCGGCGCGGGGTCGGCGTCGTAGGCGTGCACGTCGACGCCGATCCCGGTGCGGGGCAGGGTGCTCACTCGTCGCTCTCCGTCGGCAGGGCGGCGATCGCGAGATCGCGCGCGGTGGTGATCTTGGCGGCGCGCTCGTCGCCCGCGACCACCCACACCGGCTCCCCCAGCCGTTCGACCAGGCCGGCGTCGTCCGAGGCGGCGAGGGCCTCGTCGTGCGCGTCGTCGGCCCCGTGCGCGTGCGCCCGCAGCAGCAGCTCCCGGGTGAACCCCTGCGGCGTCTGGACCGCGCGCAGCTCGGCGCGCGGGACGGTCTCGACCACGGGCTCGACGGTGACGCCGCGGTGCGGGGCGACGCGCTTGACCGTGTCGGTCACCGGCAGCCCCGGGACGACCGCGGGGTGCCCGTCGCGCACGGCGTCGATCACCCGGGCGACCAGCGACGGGGGCGCCAGCGGGCGCGCGGCGTCGTGCACGAGGACGACGTCCACGTCCTGCCCTCGCGGGTCCCCGACGAGCGCGGCGAGCCCGGCGGCGACGGAGGCCTGCCGGGTGGCGCCGCCCGGCACGACGAGCAGGGCGACCTGGTCGGCCAGGACGGCGAGCTCGTCGGCGATGGCAGCGACGTGGAACGCCGGCGCGGTGACCACCAGCACCCGGACGCGAGCGTCGCCCGCCGCGCGCGCTGCCAGCAGGTTGCGGGCGGCGTGCACGACGAGCGACTGACCTCCCAGCGGCACGAGGGCCTTCGGGAGGGCATGACCGAGCCTGCTGCCGCTCCCGGCGGCAGTCAGGACAGCAGCGACGCTCACCTGTCTGGCGGCGTCAGGACGCGAGGACCTCGTCGAGGATCGCTTCGGCCTTCTCCTCTTCGGTGTGCTCGGCGAGTGCGAGCTCCGAGACGAGGATCTGGCGGGCCTTGGCGAGCATGCGCTTCTCGCCCGCCGACAGGCCGCGGTCGGCGTCCCGGCGCGAGAGGTCGCGGACGACCTCCGCCACCTTGATGACGTCGCCCGACGCGAGCTTCTCGAGGTTCGCCTTGTAGCGACGCGACCAGTTGGTCGGCTCCTCGGTGTACGGCGCCCGGAGGACCTCGAACACCTTGTCGAGACCTTCCTGCCCCACGACGTCGCGCACGCCCACCAGATCGACGTTCTCCGCCGGGACCTCGATGGTGAGATCTCCTTGAGCGACCTTCAGCTTGAGGTACAGCTTCTCCTCGCCGCGGATGGTCCTGCTCTTGATCTCTTCGATCAATGCCGCACCGTGGTGCGGATAGACAACGGTCTCCCCAACAGTGAAAGTCATCTGCAGGTGTCCCCTTTCGCAGACAGGTATCTTATCACGGCGATTTCCGCCTTTTGCCGCGTGATTACCGACATCTGCGCAGGTCACCGACCCGTCGGGACGGCGCGTGCGCCCTGCAGGTCGGAGGCCCCGCGGGCGGGGAGGAGTCCCGGGCGGCGGCTAGGCTGGGCCCCGACGGAGTGACCCGTCGACACGCCCGCAGCGCCCGACGCCCCGAGGAGTCATCGTGACCTCGCCCCGCCCCCGCACCCTCCGGGCTGCCGCCCTCACCGCCGGCCTCGCCGTCGCCGGCCTCGCTCTCGCCGGGTGCTCCGCGACCAACCAGATCACCACCGAGGACCAGTACTCCGCCTCCGACGGCGTGCGCGTGACGCTCGGTGACGTCCGGGGCAGCAACCTCCTGGTGCTCTCCGCGGGCGAGGGTCAGGACGGCGCGCTGCAGGGCGGGCTGGTCAACGACGGCACCGAGGACCGCTCGGTCACCCTCGCGGTGGGCGACGAGGAGACGACCGTCGAGCTGGGCCCGCGGGAGACGGTGCTGCTGGGCACGGGTCGCGCGGATGACGACCGCTTCACCGAGGTGATGTTCCCGGCGCTCGAGGCCATGCCCGGCGGGCTGCTGACGGTCACGGTGTCGACGCCCGAGTCGGGCTCGGTCGAGGTCAGGGTGCCCGTGCTCGACGGCACGCTGCCCGAGTACGCCACCTCGGTGCCGACGCCGTCCAGCTGACCCGAACGCACGGAAGGGGCCGCCCGCTGTCGGACGGCCCCTTCTGCTGTGCGTCTCAGCCGAAGCGGCCCGAGATGTAGTCCTCCGTCTGCTTCTCCCGCGGCGAGGAGAAGATCGTCGACGTCTCGTCGACCTCGACCAGCCGGCCGGGCTCACCGGTCGCGGCCAGGTTGAAGAACGCAGTCCGGTCCGAGACGCGGGCGGCCTGCTGCATGTTGTGCGTGACGATGACGATCGTGTAGTCCGCCTTCAGCTCCGCGATGAGGTCCTCGATGGCCAGCGTGGAGATCGGGTCCAGGGCCGAGCAGGGTTCGTCCATGAGGAGCACCTGCGGCTTGACCGCGATGGCGCGCGCGATGCACAGACGCTGCTGCTGCCCGCCCGACAGGCCGGAGCCGGGACGGTTCAGCCGGTCCTTGACCTCGTTCCAGAGGTTCGCGTGACGCAGCGACTGCTCCACCACGTCGTCGGCGTCGCTCTTGGAGATGCGCTTGTTGTTGAGCTTGATGCCCGCCAGCACGTTCTCCGCGATCGACATGGTCGGGAACGGGTTGGGGCGCTGGAACACCATGCCCACCTGGCGCCGGACCGCGACGGGGTCGATGTCGGAGCCGTACAGGTCCACGCCGTCCATCGCGACGGAGCCCTGCACGTGCGCGCCGGGGATGACCTCGTGCATGCGGTTGAGCGTGCGCAGGAAGGTGGACTTCCCGCAGCCCGACGGCCCGATGAACGCGGTGACCGAGCGGGGCTCGACGGCCATCTCCACGTCGGCCACGGCGCGGAAGGTGCCGTAGAAGATGTTCAGGTCCTTGACGTCGATGCGCTGTGCCATGGGGGTGTCTTTCAGCCGAGGTTCTTGGGGGCGAAGAAGCGGGTGATCAGCCGGCCGACCAGGTTGAGCAGCATGACGATGAGGATCAGCGTCAGCGCGGCCGCCCAGGCCCGGTCGTAGTTGATGGTCGGGATGCAGTCGACGGCGCCGGGGGTGCACGGCACCAGACCCTGCGAGTACTGCCGGTAGACGTAGACCGGGAGCGTCATCATCCGGCCCTCGAACAGGTTGAAGTTGATCGAGTCGATGACGCCGACGGTGATGAGCAGCGGGGCGGTCTCCCCGATGACGCGGGCGATGGCGAGCGTGATGCCGGTGCCGATGCCGGCCACCGCGGTGCGCAGCACGACCTTGATGACCACCAGCCAGCGCGGCACGCCCAGGGCGAGCGCCGCCTCGCGCAGCTCGTTGGGGACCAGCCGCAGCATCTCCTCGCAGGAGCGCACCACGACCGGGATCATCAGGACGCTGAGCGCGACCGAGCCGACGACGCCCATCCGGATGCCCGGACCGAGGATGACCGCGAACAGGGCGTAGGCGAACAGGCCGGCGACGATCGACGGGATGCCGGTCATCACGTCCACGAAGAACGTCACCCACCGCGCCAGGTGCCCGCGCCCGTACTCCACCAGGTAGATCGCCGTGAGCAGGCCGATGGGGACGGAGATCAGCGTCGCGAAGAGGGTGATCTCGAGGGTGCCGACGATGGCGTGGTAGATGCCGCCGGCGTCCATGCCGCCGAACACCCCGCGCATCGAGTGCGTGAGGAAGTAGGCGTCGAACCGGTCGACGCCGTTGGCCAGGACGGTCCAGGTGACCGACGCGAGCGGCAGCATGGCGACCACGAAGGCGCCGATGATCAGCGCGCGCATGAGGCGGTCCGTGCGGTGCCGGCGGGGGTCGACCTGCTGCAGCAGCGCGCGCAGCTCGGCGTTCTCGGCCGTGCCGAGGGTGGGCGCGGTCATCAGTTGGCTCCCGAGAAGTCCTTGCGGCGCGCGACGATCGCGCGCGCGGCCATGTTCACGACCAGGGTGATGACGAACAGCGCGAGACCGGTGGCGATCAGGGCGGAGACCCCCAGCGGGTTGGCCTCGGGGAACTGGGCGGCGATGTTGGCCGCGATCGTCTGCTGCTGGCCGGCCGCGAGCAGCTGGAACGAGTAGAGGAACCCGGGCGACAGGATCATCAGGACCGCCATGGTCTCGCCGAGCGCGCGGCCGAGGCCGAGCATCGCGGCGGACACGATCCCCGAGCGGGCGAACGGCAGCACCGCGACGCGGACCATCTCCCAGCGCGTGGCGCCCAGGGCGAGGGCGGCCTCCTCGTGCAGGCGCGGGGTCTGCAGGAACACCTCGCGGCTGACGGCGGTGATGATCGGCAGGATCATGACGGCCAGCACGATGCCCACGGTCATCAGCACGCGGGCGGTCGGCGAGACGGTGCCGGAGAACAGCGGGATCCAGCCGAGGTAGGTGTGCAGCCAGGCCCAGACCGGCTTCACCATCGGCGCCAGCACCAGGCCGCCCCACAGGCCGTAGACGACCGACGGGATGGCGGCGAGCAGGTCGACCAGGTAGCCCAGGCCCGAGGCGAGCCGGCGCGGCGCGTAGTGGGAGATGAACAGGGCGATCCCCAGGGCGACCGGCGTCGCGATCACGAGGGCGAGCGCCGCCGCGAGGACCGTGCCGAAGATCAGGGGCCCGACGAAGTCGAGCAGGGAGGTCGCCTCGCCCATCCAGCTGACCTTGTCGGTCAGCTCGGCCGCGGGCGTCGTCAGCGCGGGCCAGGCGCGGAGCACGAGGAAGGCGGCCACCGCGACGAGCACGACGAGGATGAGGGCGCCGGCACCGGTGGCGGTCCACCGGAAGACCCGGCTGGCTCCCCGGTCGACGACGCGCGTGCGTCGCCGCACGGGCGCCGGCGCGAGCGTCGGGCTCGGCGGCGACGCCGGCGGGCTCTGGGTGCTGGTCACTTCTCTCCTGCGTCTCGTCGTGGGTCGTGCGTCCGCCGGTGGCCGGCCCGTCTCCCCCCGGGACAGGCCCGCCACCGGCGGGGTGGTGGGGGGGGCGCGGGCGCCCCCCCCCCCGTTCGGGCGGGGGGGGCCCCGGGGGGCCGGGGAGCCCGCCGCGGCCGAGCTGGCGCACAACCCCCGGTCGCAGTCCGTCCGGCTCCGCGCCGCCGAG
>NZ_CAURTV010000149.1:0-6448 GCF_963527515.1 uncultured Cellulomonas sp.
GTCCGGGCACGCGCCCCTGACCGTCCGGCGAGCGCGCGCGGCGTCGGGCAGCCACCATCGTGGGATGGCCGACGAGCGCGACGACGCCCACCGCGAACCCCCCGGCACGCCCGAGGCGGTGGTCGACGCCGTCGGTGCGCTGACCGCCGCCTTCGAGGTGGTGGAGCACGCCCGCGGCATGCTCTACGCGTTCCACCGCCTCACCGGCCGGGCGGACAACGAGCTGGCCGAGGCCCTCGACCAGCTGGCCGAGGCCGGCCACCCGGACCTGGCCGACGAGCTCCGCGCCGAGCTCGTCGGCCGGAACGTGCTGCCGGGCCGGTGGACGTTCCAGGTGGTCGAGGCCTACGACGAGGAGTACTACCGGGTGTTCGAGGCGGCCGAGAAGCGCGTCCGGGACGAGCTGATGGCGGGGCGTCGGCACGTCTACGAGGCGCGGCTCAAGGAGGAGAACCGCACCCACGGCCGCCGGGGGCACGAGCCACGGCCGGACGCCTAACGACCCGTCACGCGGGCCTTGCCTGCCGCCAGGTCGAACAGCTTCGGCAGGACCGTGTCACCGGCCACCCGGAGCCCGTCGTGCAGGTGCTCGTTGGTGATCCAGACCTGCAGGTTGCCGACGTCGGTGGCCAGCGCGAGGTCCAGGTCCACGTACGGGTCGTCGTAGTACTGGACCGCCGCGACCGGCACCTCGTTGGCGGCCAGCCGGTCGAGGTCGTACAGCGCGGGCCACTCGGTCCGGGTGGCGAGCTCCTCCGCGGCGGCGCGGAACGGCCGCAGCGCCCGGTGCTGGTCGTACATCCACGGGAAGAACACCTCGCCCGTGAGCTGCAGGGGGCGGGCGTCGGCGGCGAAGGACGGCCACCGGTCGTGCTCCGCCTGCGCGGCCCAGCCCGGCTCCCGGTGCCCCTGGTGGTAGATCACCTCCTGCAGCACGCCGTACAGCGGCCTGCCGTCGAACCCGGTCTCCCGCGCGACCGCCGTGAGGAACCCGTCGGAGAGGGAGCCGTCGGCGGCGAACGCGGTGTCGAGCAGCCAGTGCAGCTCGTCGATCCCGGTGCTCATCCCGAAGCCCTGCCCCAGCTGCTGCAGGCGCTCGACGCTGAAGGGGTCCCCGTCCGGGAGCGCCACGGGACGTTCGGACACGACGTCCGCGATGCGCCCCAGCAGCGGGACGTCGTCGGGGTGCAGCCGGGCGAGCTCACGGTTGCGTGCGGCCTGCCGGCGGTACGTGTGCGCGTACACCTCCTCCGCGGTGGCCGTCGCCGGCGGGAGCCCGCCCGTGACGTAGCACCGGGTCAGCGCCTCGGGGTGGCGCGACAGGTAGGTGAGCGTGAGGAACCCGCCGTACGACTGGCCGAGCGTCGCCCACTGCCGGCCGCCGTAGACCGTCGCGCGCAGGTGCTCCGCGTCCGCCACGATCGCGTCCCCGCGGAAGCACGCGAGGTAGTCGGCGGCCAGTGCGGCGTCGTCGAACCCGGCGATCACCTGGCCGTCCACCGGCGACGACCGCCCGGTCCCCCGCTGGTCGAGCAGGATCACCCGGTACTTCTCCAGGGCCGTGCCGATCCAGCCGCCGCCCAGCGGTCGCGGACCCATCCCGCCCGGTCCACCCTGCAGGAAGAGCAGCAGGGGCAGGTCGTCCGACGCCTTCTGCGGGTCCACCACCTCGCGGGCGAACACCTCGATCGACCCGAACCGCTCCGGCGCCGACCAGTCCACCGGCACCTGGACCCGGTGCTCGCGGACGGTGAACCCGGTCATCGCGTACTGGTGCGTCACGGTCGCCAGCCTAGGGTCGTCCCCGACACACGTTCCAGGAGGTTCCCCTGAGCAGCACCGGCGTCGGCTTCCGTTCCGATCGCGGCCCGATCCTCGTCGCCATCATGACGACCACCGGTCTGGTCGCCATCGACGCGACCATCCTGGCCACGGCGGTCCCGACGATCGTCGCGGACCTCGGCGGCTTCTCCAGCTTCCCCTGGCTGTTCTCCGTCTACCTGCTCACGCAGGCGGTGAGCGTCCCGATCCACTCCAAGCTGGCGGACACGGTCGGCCGCAAACCCGTGGTGCTGCTCGGCATCGGGCTGTTCCTGCTCGGCTCGATCCTCTGCGGGCTGGCGTGGAGCATGCCCGCACTCATCGCGTTCCGGGCCATCCAGGGACTCGGCGCCGGCGCCGTGCAACCCATGGCCATCACCATCGCGGGGGACATCTACACCGTGGCCGAGCGCGCCAAGGCGCAGGGCTACATCGCCAGCGTGTGGGGCGTCTCGTCCGTGGTCGGACCGACGCTGGGCGGCCTGTTCTCCGAGTTCCTGTCCTGGAACTGGATCTTCTTCGTCAACATCCCCCTGTGCCTCGCCGCGGCCTGGCTGCTGGTCCGGTACTTCCACGAGACCGTCGAACGGACCCCGCACCGGATCGACTGGGCGGGCGGCGTGCTGCTCACCTCGTCGATGAGCCTGCTGATCCTGGCGCTGCTCGAGGGCGGGAACGCGTGGGAGTGGGTCTCCGTGCCGAGCGTCGGGGCGTTCGTCGTCGGCGCCGTGCTGCTCGCCGCCTTCGTGCGGGTGGAGCAGCACGCCGAGGAGCCCGTCCTGCCGCTGTGGGTGTTCTCGCGGCGGCTCCTGCGGGCGTCGGCGCTGGTGGGCGTCGGCGTGGGGATCATCCTCATCGGTCTCACGTCGTACGTGCCGACGTTCCTCGAGGCGCTGCTCGACGTGTCCCCGCTCACCTCCGGGCTGACCCTCGCCGCGCTCACCATCGGCTGGCCCATCGCCGCGTCGCAGTCCGGCCGGCTCTTCCTGCGGATCGGGTTCCGCGCCACCATGCTCATCGGCTCGGCCGTGGTCGTGCTGGGCACCGCCGGGCTCGTGCTCGCGACGGTGCACCCCTCGGTCTGGGCGGTGGGCCTGTCGTGCTTCGTCTCCGGCGTCGGGCTCGGGCTCGTCGCGTCCCCGAGCCTCATCGCCGCCCAGTCGAGCGTCGGCTGGGGCGACCGCGGGGTGGTCACGGGGGCCAACCTGTTCGCGCGGTCCATGGGCAGCGCGGTCGGCGTCGCGGCCCTGGGTGCGCTCATCAACGCGCTGATGGACGGCGACACCCCGGCGCAGGACCCTTCCCGGTTCGGCGACGCGGTGACCCTCGCGTTCGGCGCCGTGACCCTCGTGGCGCTGGCCACCGTCGTGGCCGCGGCGGCGATGCCCCGGACCACCGTCGAGCACGGTTCGCCGGGCACCGGGGCCGCGGAGGTCCCAGACTGAGCCCGTCACTAGAGGAAGGGACACCGTCATGGGTATCGAGGATCTGGTCAGCAAGGCGAAGGCCGCGGTCGACGGGAACGAGGAGCAGGTCAAGGACGCGCTCGACAAGGCCGGCGAGGCCGTCAAGTCGCGCACCAACGACCACCAGGACAGCACGGTCGACAGCGTGATCGAGAAGGCCAAGGACTACCTGGACGAGCAGAAGAAGTAGCGCCGACGCCCGGCGGGGCACACCCGCCGGGCACCGCGCAGGACGGAGCCACATGCCTCTGAGCGGCGAGTACCTGCCGAGCACGTCCGCGTGGGCCCGCAAGCAGGCGGAGACCTACGAGCGGACCCACGGCGAGAAGGCCAACACCCTGCAGGGCAAGCCCGTCGTCGTGCTCACCTCCGTGGGTGCCACGAGCGGCAAGCTGCGCAAGACCGCCCTCATGCGGGTCGAGCACGAGGGCCGGTACGCGGTCGTCGCCTCCAAGGGCGGGACCCCCGAGAACCCCGCCTGGTACCGCAACCTGGTCGAGCACCCGCTGGTCGAGCTGCAGGACGGCGCCGTGAAGAACGACTACCGCGCGCACGAGGCGAGCGGAGCCGAGCGCGACGAGTGGTGGGCGCGCGCCACCGAGGTCTGGCCGGCGTACGCCGACTACCAGCGCAGGACGACCCGGCTCATCCCGGTGCTCGTCCTCGAGCCGGCCTAGAGCTTCGCGCCCGTCTTCGCGTCGTGCTGCGGGTTGGCCGCGATCGAGTGCTTGTACGAGTACGCGAAGTAGATGACCACCCCGGCCACCAGCCACGCGAGGAATCGCAGCCACGTCAGGGTGGTGAGGTTGGCCATCAGCCACAGGCACGCCAGTCCCGCGATGATCGGCAGCGCCGGCGACCACGGGACGCGGAACCCGCGCGCGAGGTCCGGCCGCGACCTGCGCAGGATCGGGATGCCGAAGCTGACCAGCACGAACGCGGACAGCGTGCCGATGTTGATCATCTCCTCGAGCAGCTCCACCTCGGAGAGCCCGGCGATCAGGGCGACCACCACACCGACGACGATCTGCAGCCGGACGGGCGTCCCGTACCGGCGCGACGTCCGCGACGCCGCCCGGGGCAGCAGCCCGTCGCGGCTCATGGCGAACACGATGCGCGTCAGGCCCAGCAGCAGCACCATGAGCACCGAGGTGAGGCCCACCAGGATGCCCACGGAGATCACGCGGCCCGCCCAGTCCGCCCCCACCAGCACGAACGCGGTGGTCAGCGACGGGGTGTCCGCCTCCGCGAGCTCGGTGTAGCTGACCATCCCCGTGACCACGATCGTCACCAGGATGTAGAGCACAGTGACGATCGCGAGGCCGCCCAGGATGCCCCGCGGGACCGTGCGCTGCGGCTCCTTGGTCTCCTCCGCGGTGGTGGCCACCACGTCGAAGCCGATGAACGCGAAGAACACGAGCGCCGCGCCGGACAGGATGCCGATGACGCCGTACGCCGTGGGCTCGAGGCCGAACAGGAACGCGAACACCGGCTGCTCGAGGCCCGTCCGCTCGGGGGCCGGCACCGACGGCGGCACGAAGGGCGAGTAGTTGGCGGACTCCACGTAGAAGAACCCGACGACGATCACGAAGAGCGTGATCGCGACCTTGATGATGGTGAACACGCTGTTCACGCGCGTGCTGAGCTTGGTGCCCAGGGCGAGCAGCGCTGTGAACACGCCGACGATGACGACCGGGCCCCACTCCAGGTGCACGCCGCCGAGGACCAGCGTCGTCGGGATGTCGATGCCGAACAGGCCGAAGGCGTCGGACAGGTACACGCCCCAGAACTTCGCGATGACCGCCGAGCCCAGCAGCATCTCGAGGATGAGGTCCCACCCGATGATCCAGGCGACGAACTCCCCCATGGACGCGTAGGAGAACGTGTACGCGGACCCGGCGACAGGCACCGTCGACGCGAACTCGGCATAGCACATGATGGCCAGCCCGCACACGACCGAGGCGATGAGGAACGAGACGATGACGCCCGGCCCCGCGTAGTTGGCCGCCGCGGTCGCGCCCACCGAGAAGATGCCCGCGCCGACGGCCACCGCGACACCCAGGACGATGAGGTCCCAGGTGGTCAGCGTCCGGCGCAAGGCCCGTTCAGGGTCCAGCGTCTCCTCGAGCGAGTCCTCGACGGACTTGCGGCGGAAGATGTTCGCGTTCACGGCCATGGCTCACCCCCGCACCGAAGCATGCCGGTTCCCGCCCGATTCGTCTCCCCCAGCGGTCAGCCGAGCAGCAGGTACCAGCCGCCGACGCCGATGACGCCGCCCAGCAGCGGGGCCGCGACGGGCACCCAGGAGTACCGCCAGTCCGACGAACCCTTGTGCTGGAGGGGCAGCAGGGCGTGCACGAGCCGCGGGCCGAGGTCACGCGCGGGGTTGAGCGCCGGACCGGTCGGACCGCCGAGGCCGGCGACGAGCCCCCACACCAGGAAGCCCAGCGCGAGGTGCGCGACGGCGGGCTCGTCCTGCGCGAGCGGCGAGTGCACGATGGCCAGCGCGCAGGAGAAGAGCACCACGGAACCGAGCAGCTCGTTGAGGAACCCGTTGAGCCGCGACCGGGCAGCGTTGACGGTGGAGAACGTGGCGAGGATGTCCTCGGGGTCGGTGGTCAGGTCGTAGTACGGCTTGTGCGTGACGACGATCGCCACCTGGCCGGCCATCGCGCCGAGCAGCTGCGCCACCATGTACGGCGCCACCTCGCTCCAGGGGAACTGCCCCCACAGGGCCAGGCCGAGGGTGAACCCGGGGTTGATGTGGTTGCCGCTGATCCCGCCGAACATCAGCGCGGGGATCATCACGCCGAAGCCGTAGCCCATCGCGATCAGCGACCAGCCCCCGCGGTACCCCTTGGACCCCTTCAGGTGGACGTTGGCGACCGTGCCGTTGCCCAGGATGATGAGGATCGCGGTGCCGATGAACTCGCAGGCCAGCCGGACGGCAAGGCTGTACGACGGATCCATGCGTCCCCTGTTTCGTCGGTCCCGATGAGGACCGTCAGCCTCGCACAGCCGACGCCCTGCGCACGACGAGCGCCGCCGCGACACCCGCCGCGTACGCGAGCAGGTCCACGGCGGCGAACGTCGTGCCCAGCGCGTACCGGGCGGCCGGGACGGCGCCGACGACCGCGGCGGGCACGCCCGTCAGCTGCGCG
>NZ_CAURTV010000150.1:0-6442 GCF_963527515.1 uncultured Cellulomonas sp.
ATGCATTCGGCCCGGACTTCGGCAAGCAGGTCGAAGGCGTGGCCGACGGCGGCGCCAACCCCGGCGGGCACGACGGCGGGGCGGACGGCTCGGCGTAGTGCCGCAGGACGAGCTGACGGAGCGCGGACCGGTCCTCCGGTCCGCGCTCTCGCGCTGCATCGACATCCCCGCGGAGCGGTTCGCCCGCGAGCACTGGGGCCGCGCACCCCGGCTCGCCACGGCGCACGACGACTTCGCGGACCTGTTCTCCCCCGCCGCCGTCGACGAGCTGGTCGGCCGGCGTGGCCTGCGGACCCCGTTCATCCGCCTCGCGCACGAGGGCAGCGTCCTGTCGCCCGAACGGTTCACCGCATCCGGCGGGTTCGGTGCCGAGGTGTCCGACCAGGTGTCGAGCGAGAAGGTGCTGGCCGAGTTCGCCGCGGGCGCGACGATCGTCCTCCAGGGGCTGCACCGGGTCTGGCCGCCGCTGGTGGACTTCGCCCGCCGGCTGGTCGAGGAGCTCGGGCACCCCGCGCAGGTCAACGCGTACGTCACGCCGCCGTCGTCGCAGGGGTTCTCGCCGCACTACGACACCCACGACGTGTTCGTCCTGCAGGTGTCCGGGGAGAAGCACTGGGTCATCCACGCGCCCGTGCACCCGGACCCGCTCAAGGACCAGGTGTGGACCGAGCACCGCGCCGCGGTCGCCGACGCCGGCCGCGGGGAGCCCGTGATCGACCGGGTGCTGCGGCCCGGCGACGCCCTCTACCTGCCGCGCGGCTGGATCCACTCCGCGACCGCGCTCGGCGACACGTCGATCCACCTCACCGTCGGCATGGCGGCGTACACGCGCGCCGACGTGGTGGACACGCTGCTGAGCCTGGTGGGGGAGACCGAGGCGCTGCGGGCGTCGCTGCCGCTCGGGATCGACGTGTCCGACCCGGACCAGCTGCGGCCGATCGTGACCGAGACGGTCGAGGCGCTGGTCGCGGCCCTCACGGGAGCCGCGGACCCCGCGACGCTCTCGGCCCGGCGGCTCGGTGCACGGTTCGGCCGGGACACCCGCCCGGAGCCGGTCGCCCCGCTGGCCACGCTGGGCGCGATCACCGCCCTGTCGGAGCACACCCGCGTCCGGTGGCGCGACTTCTACGGGGGCATCCTCACCACCGCCGACGACCGCGTCCGGCTGACCGCCCGGGGCACGGTGCTCTCCCTGCCCGCGGAGGCCGAGCCGGCGCTGCGCCTGCTGCGGGCGGGGGGCCCGGTGGCCGTCGGCGACCTGCCCGGGCTCGACCTGGCCAGCGCGCTCGTCGTCGTCCGGCGCCTGCTGCGCGAGGGCGTGGTGGTGACGTCGGAGTGACCGAGGGCTGGGTGCCCTGCAGCGACGGCGCCCGCGCACGCCAGGACCCCCTGGTGGCCACGGGCTCGCACGGAGACCGGTGGTTCCTGGTCGAGAACCAGGCGGGATGGGGCCGGCACGCGCTGCTCGACCCGCCGTTCGACCACGACCTCGGGCGCGCGCTGGTGCACCGGATCGAGGGCGCGGGCATCCGGCCGCTCGCCATCCGCCGGCCCGGCAGACGGTCGGCGCAGGACGGCACCCGGTGGGCGCTCGTCGACTCCCGGCCGGGGAGGGAGTCCGTGCGCTGGGGCCGCGTGGATGCGCCTCGCGACCTGCTCGACGTGCCGCTCGACGGCTCGGCAGGGGCGCCGTCGGACCGCCCGGTGTTCGCCGTCTGCGCCCACGGCCGCCACGACCAGTGCTGCGCGGTGCGCGGTCGGGCGGTCGCGGCCCGGCTGGCGTCGGCCCACCCGGAGGAGACCTGGGAGTGCTCGCACCTGGGCGGGGACCGGTTCGCGGGCACCATGGTCCTGCTCCCGCACGGCCTCTACTACGGCTGGGTCGACGACGGCGACGCGGTCGGGGTGGCCGACGCCTACCTCGACGGACGCGTGGTGCCGCGGTTCCTGCGCGGTCGCAGCGCCTACACGCACCCGGTCCAGGCTGCGCAGCACTTCGCGCGCGAGCGGCTCGGTGACGACGGCCTCGACGCGTACCCTCCGCTGCACGAGGAACGCACCGACCACGGCTGGTCCGTGCGCCTCGGCACGGCGGACGGTCCGCTGACCGTCACGCTCGTCGAGACCTCGTCGGAACCCCTGCTGTCCACCTGCGCCGCGACGCGGGCGCTGCCGGTGCGGGAGTGGGCTCTCGTGGGGATCGCCTACGGGACGATGTAGCCCGCCGTCCGGAACAGCTCGTACCACTCCGGCCGGGTCAGGGGGAGGTCCGACCCCTGCGCCGCACCGGTCACGCGGTCCGGGCTGGTGGTCCCGAGCACCACCTGCATCTGCGCCGGGTGCCGGGTGATCCAGGCGGTCGCGATCGCGATGGGCGGGACGCCGTACGAGTCGGCCAGCCGATCGATCACCGCGTTGAGCTCGGGGTAGTCCGGCGAGCCGAGGAACACCCCGGTGAAGAACCCGGCCTGGAACGGGGACCACGCCTGGATGGTGATGTCGTGCAGCCGGCAGTAGTCGAGGATGCCGCCGTCGCGGTCGATCGACTGGTCCTCCGCCTGCATGTTCGCCGCGACCCCCCGCGCGATGATCGACGAGTGGGTGATCGACAGCTGCAGCTGGTTGGCCACGATCGGCTGCCGCACGTACTTCTTGAGCAGCGCGATCTGCCCGGGCGTCTGGTTGGAGACGCCGAACGCGCGCACCTTGCCCGCGTCCTCCAGCTCGTCGAACGCGCGCGCCACCTCCTCCGGCTCGACCAGCGCGTCGGGACGGTGCAGCAGCAGGATGTCGAGGTAGTCGGTGCCCAGGGCGTCGAGAGAGCCGTTCACCGACTCGATGATGTGCTCGTAGGAGAAGTCGAACCCGTCCGGCGGCACGATCCCGCACTTGGACTGGATGACGAGCTCCGCGCGGTCGGCAGGCGTCAGCCGCATCGCCTCGGCGAACCGGCGCTCGCACACGTGCATCGCCCCGCCGTAGATGTCGGCGTGGTCGATCATCGTGATCCCGGCGTCGCGGCCGGCGGCGACGAGCGTGCGGATCTCGTCGTCGGACTTCTCGGTGATGCGCATGAGCCCGAGCACCACGTTGGGGACGACGATGTCCGTGCCGGGCAGGGTGAAGGTCTTCACGGCCCCCATGCTGTGCCGGATCGCGGTCGAGGGCCAGCGGGGACCTCAGTCGACGACCGACACCGAGAAGCCACCCTCGCCGAACGTCGCGCGCACGCGTCCGTCCTCCGGCAGGTCGAGCTCGCCGCACCCGCTGGTGCTCAGCTCGTCGACCGTGCCCCGCGCCCAGCAGACCAGCGTCGGACCGGCGGGCACGTCGAGGCTGAACCGGCCGCCGCCCCCGACGGGCGCGACGACGCCGCCCGCCGCGGTCACGTCGCCCGCCTCCAGCCGTCCGGCCGCGTAGCGGAGCTCGCCGTCCGGGAGGTCCGGCCACAGGTCCGCCGCCGTCACCCCCGGCAGCGCGGCGACCCAGCCCTCCTCGATCGCGTGGTCGGACAGGCCGGTGTCGTCGATCCCGACCAGCCGGCCCTGCACCCCCTGCACCGGCCCTGCGCACGCCGCGCACACGGCGACGACGAGCACGGCTGCGACACGGCGGTCCATCGGTCAGGCCGTGACCAGGAACCCTGCGCGCAGGAGAGCCTCGTCGCGCGACGACGGGCCGACCAGCAGCTCGAACTGGCCTGGCTCGACGATTCGGTTCCCGCCGGCGTCGACCAGCGTGCAGTCCGCGACCGGCAGCGACAGGTCCACGACCACCCGCTCGCCGGGTGCGACGTCGACCTGCCGGAAGGTCTTGAGCTCCTTGATGGCCCAGGTCACCGACGTGACCGTGTCCCGCACGTAGACCTGCACGGTCTCCCGCGACGGCCGGTCGCCGGTGTTGTGCAGGGTCACGTGCGCGCGCACCGTGTCGTCGCTGCCCAGCACGGGCTGGACCACCTGGAGGTCCGCGTACTCGACGGTCGTGTAGCTGAGCCCCTCGCCGAACGCGAACGGCACGCGTTGCGTGAGGTCGGCGTACCGGGTGCCGTGCTGGCCGGGCAGCTGGTTGTAGAACACGGGCAGCTGGCCGACGTGCTCGGCGAACGAGATCGGCAGGCGCCCCTGCGGCTCGATCCGCCCGAGCACCAGCTCCGCGATCGCCTGCCCGCCGAGCATGCCCGGGTTCGCGGCCCAGATGATCGCGGCCGCCTGGGTTGCGCTGCGCGGGAGGACGAGCGGCTTGCTGGCCACCACGACGACGACGAGCGGCGTGCCCGTGCCGGCCAGGGCGTCGAGCAGGGCGATCTGCCCGCCGACGAGCTCGAGCGTGGCCGTGGACCGGCCCTCACCCACCAGCTCGATGCGGTCGCCGACCACCGCGACGACGACGTCGGCCGCCTCCGCCGCGGCCACCGCCTCCGCGATCAGTGCCTCGTCGGGCTCGACCGGGATGACCACGTGGGGGCGGGGCTGGCCGTCGGGGAAGAACTCGCCCTCCGGGTCGATGCCGGGCGTGAGGATGTCGGCGCCGCGCGCGTGCGTGACCGTCCAGCCGGCCGGCACGTGGTTGCGGAAGCCGTCGAGGACGGTCTGCGTCATCTCTCGCGGGTGACCGTCGGGCATCCAGTCGGCCTGGCCGGACGCACCCGCCCAGTCGCCGAGCTGGGTGTGCTGGTCGTCGGCGTTGGGGCCGACGACGGCGATGGTCCTCGCCGTCGTCGTCGTCGTCGTCGCCTCGGAGAGCGGGAGCGTCCCGTCGTTGGTGAGCAGGACGAGCGACCGGCGGGCCACCTCGAGGTTGAGCCCGGCATGCTCCGCGGACCCGATGACCTCGGCCTGACGCTCCACGCTGGGGTGGCGCGGGTCCTCGAACAGGCCCAGCTCGAACTTGAGCGTGAGGATCCGGCCGACGGCCGCGTCGAGGGCGGCCTCGTCGAGAAGCCCGTCCCGGACCGCCTCCTGGGCGCCCTCGAAGAAGCCCGGCGTCGTCATCACCATGTCGTTGCCCGCCCGCACCGCCGCGGCCGACGCGTGCGCGTAGTCCGGCTGGATGTGCTGCTCCCAGACCATGCGGCCCACGTTGTCCCAGTCGGTGACCAGGGTCCCCTCGTAGCCCCACTCGGCGCGGAGGACCTCGTTCAGGAGCCAGTGGTTGATGGTGATCGGCACGCCGTCCATCGACTGGTAGCCGAGCATGAACGTCCGGCACCCCTCGCGCGCCACGCGCTCGAACGGGGGCAGGAACCACGAGCGGAGCTTGCGGCGGCTGAGGTCCGCCTCGGTGGCGTCCCGGCCGCCCTGGGTCTCGGAGTAGCCGGCGAAGTGCTTGGCGGTGGCCAGGATCGCGGTGGGGTCGGAGAGGCCGTCGCCCTGGTAGCCGCGGACCATCGCCGACGACAGCTCGCCGATGAGGAACGGGTCCTCCCCGAAGGTCTCGCTCACGCGGCCCCAGCGCAGGTCCCGGGCGATGCAGAGCACCGGGGAGAACGTCCAGTGGATGCCGGTCGCGGCCACCTCGACGGCGGTCGCCCGCGCCACGCGCTCCAGCAGGTCGGCGTCCCAGCTGGCCGCCATGGCCAGCTGCGTCGGGAAGATCGTCGCGCCCTCCCAGAACGAGTGCCCGTGGATGCAGTCGTCCGCGATGAGCAGCGGGATCCGCAGCCGCGTCTGCGCCGTGAGCTCGTGGGCCTGGCGCACGCGCTCCGGGGACGTGTGCAGGATCGACCCCACGTGCAGGTTCAGCACCAGGTCCTCGACGCCGCCCTGCGCGTTGAGCTGCATCATCTGGCCGACCTTCTCCTCGAGCGTCATGCGCCCGATCAGGTCGGCGACGCGGTCCGCGACGGGAAGGGCAGGGTCCTGGTAGTTCATGAGGATGTCCCGGGGTCGGATCGATTCGACGGAGATGTCTGCGGGACACCCTAGAGGAGCGCGGTGCGGTGCGGACGCGGTGTCGTGCGGGCGATGTACCGGCGGTCGACGTCGCGGTGCGGAACTGGGGTGGTGCGACAGGTTGCCGTGCGCGGACGACCTCGGTGGGCGGGTCGTCGTTGCAGGTCAGGGGCGCGTGTCAGTGGTCGGTCGTACATTTGTTCTATATCGGACAGGCTCGAGAGGCGGCGAAGGATGAGGGTGGTGGGGGCGGTGCTCGAGCTGGTCCGTGCCGGTGGCGTGGCCGACGACGGCCTGCCTGCAAGGTCCGCGTCCGTGCCGGTCGCGTTCCCGCCGTCCACCTTCGGGCCCACCTCGCCCACCTCGCCGGCGTCGCTCTCCTCGCCGGCGGTGGTGTGGGCGGACTCGGGTCGGGGCGGGCGTCCCGGGGCAGCACCGCAGGTTGCGGCCGGTGACCGGGTGGTCGACCTGGGCGACGTCGAGGCGTTCCCCGTGGCCGGGGTGGAGGTGGCCGCCCTGGCGGGGATGCTGGGTGCGGTGCCCGTCGC
>NZ_CAURTV010000151.1:0-6410 GCF_963527515.1 uncultured Cellulomonas sp.
CAGGAGGACGGCGCGGGCGTCCCCCGTCGAACCGGAGGTGCTGACCACGACGGCGACGTCGGCGGGCACCTCGGTGGCGTCCGCCCCACCGAGGGCGACCGCGGGTCCGGTGCTGGTCAGCGCGCTCCGCAGGGCCGCGAGGAGGAGGTCCGGCGGCGCGGGGGCGTCACGCAGGGGCCGGTTCACCCGCCCAGCGTAGGTCCGTCCACGCGCGCGCCCGGCCGGGGCGGTGGCGCCCACGCCGTAGAGTGTCGCGCGATTCACACCCCGAAGGAGCACCGTGCTGCCCGTCCACTCCCGCCCGCTCGCCCGCCGTCGTGCCACCCCGCCGATGCTGCTCGTGGCGTTCGCCGCCGGTGCCTCGCTCGTCCTCGGTGCGTGCAGCGCTCCGGCCGACGAGCCCGCGCCGGTCGCGCCGGTGACGCAGGCGCCGCAGATCGAGCCCGCCAAGGTCGCTCCGCCCGCGCCGGTGGTCCCGCCGCGCTGGCCCCTGACCGGTGTCGCCGTGGCGGAGGTGTCGACGCGTCCCGCGCTGGCGATCAAGATCGAGAACTCCACGGAGGCCCGTCCGCAGACCGGCCTCGACCAGGCGGACGTGGTGTGGGAGCAGGTGGTCGAGGGCGGCATCAGCCGGTTCGTCGCCGTCTACCAGTCGCAGGTGCCGGCGGAGGTCGGCCCGATCCGGTCGGTCCGTCCGATGGACCCGGCGATCGCCGCACCCCTGCACGGCCTCATCGCCTTCTCGGGCGGGCAGCAGCCGTTCGTCCAGGCCCTGAAGAACTCGGGCCTGCAGACGATCAGCATGGACGCGGGTGCCGGCGGGTTCTACCGCAAGAAGGGGGTCGGCCCCGCCCCGCACAACGTCTACGGCACGCCCCAGACCTTCTGGGACCAGGCCGACGGCAACCACAGCGCCGCACCCGCCGGCCAGTTCGTGGTCGCGCGGACCGCCGACAAGGCGTCGGCGGTCGTCTCCGGAGGCCCCGCGTCGACGGTGGCCGTGCGCCTGTCCGGGTTCTCCCGGCCGACGTGGACCTGGGACGCGGGATCGGCCACGTGGCTGCGCGCCGAGGGTGACGCTCCCGCGATGCTGCGGTCCGGCGCGCGCATCGCCGCGACCAACGTGGTGACCCTCAAGGTCCGCCTCATCGACTCCGGCACCATCGACCCGGCGGGCAACCCGGTCCCCGAGACCGTGCTCGAGGGCTCCGGGGACGCCACCGTGTCCAGCGGCGGCCGCACGGTCACGGGCACGTGGACCAAGGCGTCGACGGATGCCGTCCTCGCGCTCACCACGGCCGACGGTGCCGTGCTCACGCTGGCGCCGGGGACCACGTGGGTGGAGCTCGTCCCGGTGGACTCCGGTGCGGTCACGATCAGCTGAGCCGGCATGGCAGCCTGGACCGGTGCAGCGAAGCGACAGGGGAGCTTGATGACGGCGACGACACGACGACAGGTCCGGGGCGCGCTCGCCGCGACCCTCGCCGGGCTGGCGCTGGCGGTCGCCGGCTGCAGCGCACCGCAGGAGGCTCCGCGCAAGACGCCCGACCCCGTGACGCAGGGGCCGACGATCGCGCCCGACAAGGCTGCCGCCCCGGTGCCCGTCGTCCCCACGGTGTGGCCCCTGACGGGCGTGGCGGGGGAGCCGGCCGCGCGGCCGTCGCTCGCGGCGAAGATCGAGAACACCGCCGTGGCCCGGCCGCAGTCCGGCCTCGAGCAGGCGGACGTCGTCTGGGAGACCATCGTCGAGTTCGACGTGTCGCGGTTCATCGCGGTGTTCCACTCGCAGGTGCCGGCGGAGATCGGCCCCATCCGGTCGGTGCGTCCCATGGACCCGGTCATCGTGGCGCCCATGCACGGCCTGTTCGCCTTCTCGGGTGGCCAGCAGGGCATCGTCGACCTCGTCGCGAACAGCGGTGTCCAGATGATCAGCCACGACCGCGGCGCCCCCGGCATGTACCGGACCCGGGACCGGGCGGCGCCCCACAACGTGTACGGCACCCCCGAGACGTTCTGGGCCCAGGCCGACGGCAGTCACCAGGCCCCCCCGCCGGAGCAGTTCACGTTCGCGCGCAGCGCCGACCAGGCCACGGCCGTCGTCGCCGGGACGCCCGCGAGCACCCTGTCCTTCCGGCTCTCGCCCGCCTCCAGCCCGACGTGGACCTGGGACGCGGCCAGCGGCACGTGGCAGCGGTCGGAGGGCTCGACGCCGGCGACCGCGCGCAGCGGCGCCCGGCTGTCGGCGGTGAACGTCGTCTCGATCACCGCGGACCACCCGAACTCCGGCTTCGGTGCGCAGGGCGGTGCCCCCGTGCCGACCTACTCCCTGATCGGGTCGGGTGACGGCGTCGCCGCGACGGGCGGCAAGACCGTCCCCGTGCGCTGGCAGAAGGAGTCCCAGGACGCCCCGATGCGGCTGTTCACCCTGGACGGTGCGCCCGCAGACCTGGCCCCGGGGAACACGTGGGTGGAGATGGTGCCGAGGCCGACGGGGACGCTCACGATCGGCTGAGCGGATCGGTTGTCCGACCACGGGATGATCCTGGGGTCCGGGTTGGCCACCCCAGGTCGGGAGCACGACGAGCCTGGGGGCCGATGTGGCGCCGGGTGTGCCCGGGCGAGGCTGAGCGCATGGCCACACTCACGCACCCGGATCACACCCCCGTCGAGCACGACGTCCGCTCGCTCGGCGCGGTCCTCGTCTCGGCCGTCGTCCTCGTCGCGCTGCTCGTCGGCGTCGCGGGCATCCTCGGCTCGGTCGTCGACCTCGCCGGCTGGGCCCTCGCCACCAGCTAGTAGGCGTACGGGAATCCCGACCAGTCGGGGTCCCGGCGCTGCAGGAAGGCGTCGCGACCCTCGACCGCCTCGTCGGTCATGTACGCCAGCCGGGTCGCCTCGCCGGCGAACACCTGCTGACCCGCCAGGCCGTCGTCCGCCAGGTTGAACGCGAACTTGAGCATGCGGACGGCCTGCGGCGACTTGGTCGCCATGATCCGGGCGTACTCCAGCCCGGCCTCCTCGATCTGCGCGTGGTCCACCACGTCGTTCACCGCGCCCCAGGCGAGCGCCTGCTCCGCCGAGTACTCGCGGGCGAGGAAGAAGATCTCGCGGGCCCGCTTCTGACCCACCTGGCGCGCCAGCAGCGCGGAGCCGTAGCCGCCGTCGAACGAGCCCACGTTGGCGTCGGTCTGCATGAACCGCGCGTGCTCCCGGCTGGCGATGCTCAGGTCCGCCACCACGTGCAGCGAGTGGCCGCCGCCCGCTGCCCAGCCGTTGACCAGCGCCACCACGACCTTCGGCATGGTCCGGATCAACCGCTGCACCTCGAGGATGTGCAGCCGGCCGGCGCGTGCGGGGTCCACGTCCTGCGCGGTCTCCCCGGACGCGTACTGGTACCCGGACCGCCCGCGGATGCGCTGGTCGCCACCGGAGCAGAACGCCCAGACCCCGTCCTTCGGGCTGGGGCCGTTGCCGGTCAGCAGCACGGTGCCGACGTCCGACGTGGTGCGCGCGTGGTCGAGGACGCGGTACAGCTCGTCGACCGTGTGCGGCCGGAACGCGTTGCGGACCTCGGGCCGGTCGAAGGCCACCCGCACCACGGGCAGGTCACGGGCGACGGCACCCGCGGCGACCTGGTCCTGCGTGGGCCGGGCGAACCCGCGGTGGTAGGTGAGGTCGGTGAGGTCCTCGAACCCGTCGACCGTGCGCCAACGGGTCGGGTCGAAGGTGTCGGAGACGGTTTCCGGCAGCGGAGGGAGGGTCACGGCGGCAGCCTAATCGCGTTCGCACGTTCTGGTACGCTGGTACCAGAACGTGCGCGGGACGGCGGGGACTGCCACCCGGCGCGCACGGCAGAGAGTGGTGGCTCCGTGGCGTGGATCGTCCTCGTCCTGTCCGGCATGCTCGAGGCCGGCTGGGCGCTCAGCCTCAAGGCGTCCGACGGGTTCAGCAGGCTGTGGCCCAGCGTCCTGTTCGTCGTGCTCCTCGTCGCCTCGATGGGCGGCCTGGCGTGGGCGCTCAAGTCGCTGCCGGTCGGCATCGCCTACGGCGTGTGGGTCGGCATCGGCGCGGCCCTGACCGCCGTGCTCGCGATCGTCTTCCTCGGCGAGAGCGTGTCGGTGCTCAAGGTCGTCTCGCTGGTCCTCATCGTGGCGGGCGTCGTCGGCCTCAACCTGTCCTCGTCCGGGGCGCACGCATGACGCAGCCGGCGCAGCGCGGCGTCCGGGGCAAGGGCGCCCGGCGGCGCGACGAGCTGGCTCGCGCCGCCGCCACCCTGGTGCTCCGCGACGGGCCGGGAGCCCTCACCCACCGCCGCGTCGCCGTCGAGGCCGGTGCGTCGTTGTCGGCGACGACGTACTACTTCGCGTCCCTCGACGACCTCGCGGCCGCCGCCGGTCACGCCCTCGCCGACGCCTGGGCCGACCGTGCGCGCGCCGTCCTCGCGGGTGCGCCGTCCACCTCGGTCCGGGAGGACCCCGCGGCGGCCGCGCGCGTGCTGTCCGACGCCGTGCTCCCCGCCGGCGACGACGCCGAGGTGCGCAGCCACTACGAGCACCTGCTCGGTGCCGGTCGCCACCCCGGCGTGGCGAGCGCCTTCGCCGCCGGGCGTGCCGTGGTCGACGCCGTCCTGGCCGAGCTGGTCGCCCAGGTCGGGGCGCCGACGTCCGCCGTGGTGACCACGGCGCTGGTCGACGGCGCGGTGGTCACCGCCCTGACCGAGCAGCGGCCGGTGCGGGAGACCGCGCGCGCGCTGCTCCTCGAGGCGTGGGGTGCGTGACTGCGCCGTACGCTGGCGGCGTGCCGAACCCCGCTGACCTGCACGTCTGGTCCCTGCCCCTCCGGACCAGGTTCCGCGGGCTGACCGTCCGGGACGGTGTCCTGGTGCGCGGCGACGCCGGCTGGGGCGAGTTCAGCCCGTTCTGGGACTACGACTCCGAGGAGTCGGCGGCGTGGTGGCGGGCGGCACGCGAGGCGGCGGACGAGGGGTGGCCGGCACCGGTGCGCGCGCGCATCCCGGTCAACGTCACCGTGCCCGCCGTCGACGCCGCGACGGCCCACCGCATCGTGCGCCGCTCGGGCGGGTGCCGGACCGCCAAGGTCAAGGTGGCCGAGCCGGGGCAGTCTCTCGCCGACGAGGTCGAGCGCCTGGAGGCGGTCCGCGACGCCCTCGGTCCGGGTGGGGCGATCCGGGTCGACGCGAACGCCGCGTGGGACGTGGACACCGCGGTGAGCCGGCTGGCGGTGCTCGACCGCGCGGCCGGCGGGCTCGAGTACGCCGAGCAGCCCGTGCCCGGGGTCGAGGACCTGGCCGCCCTGCGCCGACGCACCCACGTGCCGATCGCCGCGGACGAGTCGATCCGCCGGGCGGCCGACCCGCTCGCGGTCGCGCGCGCGCACGCCGCCGACGTGGTGGTGCTCAAGGTGCAGCCGCTGGGCGGGGTGCGCGCGTGCCTGGAGCTGGCGGAGCGGATCGGGCTGCCGGTCGTCGTCTCGTCGGCCCTGGAGTCCTCGGTCGGCCTGGCGGCGGGTGTCGCGCTCGCGGCGGCCCTGCCCGAGCTGCCCTACGCCTGCGGCCTGGCCACGGCGCAGCTGTTCACCGCCGACCTCGTGACGGACCCCTTCCTGCCGGTGGACGGCGCGCTCGACGTGCGCCGGCCGGAGCCGGAACCCCGGCTCCTGGCCGCCGCCGCGGCACCCGTCGAGCTGGTGGACCGGTGGCGGGTGCGCCTCGCCGCCGTCCGGGCTCGGGCATGATGGCGGGCGTGACGGAGCCCCTCGACCAGGACCCGGCGACGACGGCGGCACGGGTGCTCGTCCAGACGCTCGCCGTCCTCGGCGTCGAGGACGTGGTGCTCTCGCCCGGCTCGCGCAGCGCACCCCTCGCCTACGCCCTCGCGGACGCCGCCCGCCCGGACGGCGAGCGACCCGCCGGGGCTCCCGCGCTGCGCCTGCACGTGCGGGTGGACGAGCGGTCCGCGGCCTTCCTCGCCGTCGGCCTGGCGAAGGCCTCGGCGCACGGCCCCGACGACCAGGTGCACCCGCCGCGGCCGGTCGCCCTGGTCACCACCTCGGGCACCGCCGTGGCCAACCTGCACCCGGCGGTGCTCGAGGCGCACCACAGCGGCCTGCCGCTGATCGTGCTCACGGCGGACCGGCCCCACGAGCTGCGCGGCACGGGCGCCAACCAGACCACCGACCAGGTCGGCATCTTCGGCACCGCCGTGCGGCTCGCGGTGGACGTGCCCGCGCCGGTCGGCCTGGCGGACGAGTCGCGCGGGCTGCGGCGGACCGTGTCCCGCGCCGTGGCGGCCGCGACGGGCGCCCGCACGGGCGACCCCGGGCCGGTCCACCTCGACCTCGCGTTCCGCGAGCCGCTGGTGCCGGGCGGCGGCCCGTGGCCCGTGCGATCC
>NZ_CAURTV010000152.1:0-6327 GCF_963527515.1 uncultured Cellulomonas sp.
TCTGCGGCGAGGCGGCCGCGGACCCGGTGCTGGCGCCGGTGCTGGTCGGGCTCGGCGTCGCGTCGCTGTCCATGACGCCGCGCGCGCTGCCGGACGTCGGCGCGGTGCTGGCCACCGTGACCCTGGACGGCTGCCGTGCGCTCGCGGAGCTCGCCCTCGCGCAGCGCACCGCCGACGAGGCGCGGTCGGCCGTGCGGACCCGGCTGCCCGTCCTGGACGAGCTCGGCCTCTGAGCGGCGGCTAGGCCGTCTGGCGCAGGAACTCCTCCAGGGCGTCGATGGAGGCGGTGGCGTCCGCGTCGTCGTCGGCGGTCTCGAGCACGACCTCGTCGCCCGTGCCGACCCCCAGCGTCATGATCGCCAGGATCGAGGCGGTGGCCACGGGGGTGCCGCCGGGCTTGGCGATCGTGACCTTGGCGGGCAGCCGGCCGGCCGCGGCGACGAACTGCGCGGCGGGACGGGCGTGCAGCCCCTCCGGAAGAGTGACGACGACGGAACGCTGCATGGCCTGCCTCCAGGGACGGGTCGACGATGACCCTCGGACTCTACTGGTCTAGACCATATGACGCGAGCGGCCTGTGGGAGACTCGATCCGCGCGGGCCGGACCCGCCGTGGAGGGCTGTCTGAGCGGCCGAAAGAGACGGTCTTGAAAACCGTTGGAGCGGGACAACCCCGTTCTCGTGGGTTCGAATCCCACGCCCTCCGCCCGCACGCGAGACAGGCCCGCTCCCCGAGGGGAGCGGGCCTGTCCGGCCGTTCGGCAGCGATCAGGGCAGCGGGGCAACGAGCGGCGTGCCGCCCCCGCCGACGGTGGTCGCCGTGTTGTTGGTGACCGCCCGCATCAGCGGCGAGAGGATCTTCCAGTCCTTGTTGATGTTGGCGGCCTGGGTCGGGTCGCACGTGTGCTCGCAGAACAGGGACTGCGTGCTCGAGCGGACCAGCACGTGCGCGCCGTAGTTCTGCAGGGCCTTGGCCAGCGCCCGGCCCTCCGCCGTGAGCGTCAGCTTGCTCAGGTCCACGCTGCTCGGGATCGCGAACAGCGTCCCCATCGGGATGGTGCCCGAGTACGCCGTGGTGCCGTTGGCGTCCTGCGTGCGCGACGGCCACACCGGCCCGCTCTTGAGCTGGGCGTCGGACAGGCCGAGCGCCAGCGTGTGGTTGATCGAGAGCTTCCGGAGCTCCTGCGTGCGGACCAGGCCGGCGAAGAACGAGACGCCCGAGGCGCGCGAGCCGTCCTTGAGGCCGTCGGTGCGCAGGTCCTGCTTGACGATGCGGGTCGACGTCCACTTGTCCGTGCCGACGTTCGTCATCTTGTAGAACTCGTACGCCGTGACGCCGTCGGGCTGGATGACGCCGACGTGCTTGTCGGTGCCGTAGGTCGGCGCGGTGTTGCGCGGCACGCGGACCTGGACGACCTGGCCGTTGTTCGGGTTGGTCACCGTGGCGATCGGGTCGCTGGTGGTGGCGTAGAAGACGGCGATCGACCAGCGGCTCGAGTTGACCGTCGGGGTGGTCATCGACAGCCGGCTCGTCATCGTGCCGGTGGCGGACTCGAACCGTGCGCCCGAGCCGATGGAGGTGTTCCAGGGCGCGGTCGAGGAGAACGGCAGCTGCGCGACGTCACGCCCCAGGACGGGCGCGGGCGCGGGGGCCGGCGTCGGGGTCGGGGTGGGCGTCGGCGTGGGCGTCGGCGTCGGCGTCGGTGCCGGTGCCGGGGTGATGACTCCGGAGACCGTCAGCTTCGTCGTGCTGGTCGGCGCGTTCCAGTCGACGACGGTGCCGTGGCTCGAGACGACGTAGCCGGCGTCGTGCACCCAGACGGTCGCGCAGCTGGTGGCGACGGAGTTGGCCCACGTGACCGAGCCGTCGGCGGCGACCAGGACCAGCTTGCCGTTGGTCCGCAGGTCGAGGTGCGCACCGGCACCGCCCTGCTGGACCCAGCGCCGGCCACCCGTGGAGGTGTTCACGAGCGTCAGCGACCCGTCGGCGGCGAGCGTGAGCTTGAACAGCCCGTTCGCGGAGGTCAGGCTCTTGCCGGCGGTGAGCGACTGGCCGGCGGCGAGCTGGCTGGCTGCGGCGCGCATGCAGGTGACGGACCCGGTGGCGACCGGGGTGGCGGCCGAGGCGATCGACGGCATCGCGACCGAGGCGATCAGCCCGGCGACGAGTGCGGACGCAACCGCGAGGGGACGGCGGACGGAAATCATGTGAGAGCTCCAGATATGGGGACAAAGGTCCCACGAATGCACGGGTAAGACGCATCGGCATCGGTGAGATCAACCAGTATTAACGGTGATATCGGACGCCCTTGCCACGGCCTGAAGCACGTAATCGTGCGGATGTTGGGCGCTCGAGCGGCCTGTGGCCAGCGCGGGAGAACCTCCCCGATGGCGTGACCTGGCGATTTGTACGAGCCTTGGTCGTAATTGTCGGCAACGTCCTGGTGCTCGACCGGAGCATTTTCTGCGAGAAATGTGTCCGAGGTCACAAAGTCAGAAGAATGTCTATTTCCGGCGAATCGGACGACACCGGACACTGCTGCGTCCGCCGCGAACCCCGCCGCGCCGGACGGGCGTCCCGAGCGGCGCGCACCTAGGCTCGCGGCGTGCCCCGACGCCACGTCCAGCTCCACGCCCGTCCGCCGCAGGAGGCTGCTCCGGAGTCCGTCGACGTCCTCGTCCGACGCGGTCTGGACGATCTGCGCCGCGAGCTCGACATCCCCGCCGAGTTCCCGCCGGCTGTTCTTGCGGAGGCCACCGAGGTCGGCGCGCGCGGACCGGCAGGGGAGCGCGCCGACGCCACCGACGTCCCCTTCGTGACGATCGACCCGGAGGGCTCGAAGGACCTGGACCAGGCGCTGCACATCGAGCGGCTCGGCGACGGCTTCCGGGTGCGGTACGCGATCGCCGACGTGGCCGCCTGGGTCCGGGCGGACGGCGCGATCGACCGGGAGGCTCGCGTCCGCGTCGAGACGCTGTACGCCCCGGACGGCCGGACGCCGCTGCACCCGCCGCAGCTCTCCGAGGGTGCGGCCAGCCTGCTGGCCGACCAGGCGACGCCGGCCCTGCTCTGGACGATCGACCTCGACGCGGCGGGTGAGCCCCAGGACGTGACGGTGCGCCGCGCCACCGTGCGCAGCCGGGCGCAGCTCACGTACACCGGCGCCCAGGCGGCGCTGGACGACGGCACCGCGGACGAGCCGCTCCAGCTCCTGCGCGAGGTGGGCACCCTGCGGATCGCGGCCGAGCGCGCTCGCGGGGGGATCACGCTGCCCACCCCGGAGCAGGTTGTCGAGCAGGGGGCCGACGGGGTGTGGACGCTCGGCAGCCGTGCGACGCTGCCGGTCGAGGAGTGGAACGCGCAGATCTCGCTGCTGACCGGGATGTGTGCCGCGCGCCTGATGCTCGACGGCCGCGTCGGCATCGTGCGCACCCTGCCCGAGGCGGACCCCCGGGACGTCGAGCGGCTGCGGCTGTCGGCGCACGCCCTCGGTGTGCCGTGGCCCGCGGGTGCGACTCCGGGCGACGTGATCCGCGACCTCGACGCGGCCGACCCCGCGCACGCCGCGCTGCTCACCGACGCGACCTCGCTGCTGCGCGGCGCGGCCTACGTGGCGTTCGACGGAGAGGTGCCCGCGGCCACCATGCACACCGCGATCGCCGCGCCCTACGCCCACACGACCGCACCGCTGCGCCGCCTGGTGGACCGGTTCGTCGGTGAGACGTGCCTCGCGCTCTGTGCGGGCGAGCCGGTGCCGGCCTGGGTGCGCGACGCCCTGCCCGAGCTGCCGGGACTGATGGCGTCGGGCGACAAGCACGCTGCCGAGTTCGAGCGCGGCTGCCTGGACCTGGTCGAGGCGGCCCTGCTGACCGGCCGGGAGGGCGAGGTGTTCGACGGCGCGGTGGTGGACGTCCGCGCCGACCGCGACGCCGGCATCGTGCAGCTGAGGGAGCCGGCGGTGCGCGGGAAGCTCGAGGGTGCGCGGCTACCCCTGGGCGAGGACGTGCGGGTGCGCCTGGTCAAGGCGTCGGTCCCGGACCGCGAGGTCCTGTTCGAGCTGGCCGAGCCTCAGGCGGACGCGGCCTCCGTGCCCACGTCGTCGGTGCCGAACCTCGACCGCAGGTAGCCCGCGTACCCGCCCGGGGTGCGGCCGACCAGCCGCCCGGAGGTGAGCACGTCGCCGGCGTCGGTGGCGACGACGCGGGCGCCTGCGGCGACGAGCGCGCCGACCAGGTCGACGTCCTCGTGCTCGGGTGCGTCCCGGAAGCCTCCGACCTGCAGGTAGGCGTCGGCCCGCACGCCGAGGTTGGCGCCGTGCACGTGCCCGTTCGGCCGGCCGGGTATGCGGGTGGTCCGCCACGCGGCCAGCTGGTCGGGGCTGAGGTCGGCGGGGTCGGGACGGACGGTGCCGACGACCACGTCCGCCCCGGCGTCGGCGAGGCGCAGCTGCTCGAGGATCCAGCCCTCGGGCACCGCGGAGTCGGCGTCGGTGCTCGCCACCCAGGTCCGGCCCGGGTCCGTGACCGTCCGCGCCAGCGCGTCACGCACGCCGGCGGCCCGGGCGGCGCCGGCGCGACCGTGGTCCACGTCGACCAGCCGGACGTCCAGGTGCCCCAGGGCCACCGACCGGGTGCCGTCGGTGCACCGGTCGAGCACCAGGACCAGGTCGACGGTGAGCCCCGGCCGGACCGCGCGCGCCGCCTGCCGTGCCGCCTGCAGCGCTGCGAGGCACCGGCCGACCAGCTGCTCCTCGTCACGGGCCGGCACCACCACGACGGCGTGCTCGACGGGCGCCCTCACGCCAGCCCCGTGCGCTCGGCCACCGACCGCGGGTCGGCGCCGTACACGTCGAGCAGCAGGTCGGTCTCGCGGTGCTCGGCGAGCAGGGTGAGGTCCGTGGTCCGGCGCAGGACGCGGTGCACCTCGTCGCCGCTCAGCGGGTAGGCGGCCACCGGGTGGCGCCAGTGGCAGGCGAGCAGGGTGCCGCCGGGTGCGAGGCGGCCGCGCAGGTCGGTGAGCACCCGCTGGAGCGTGGGGCGGTCCAGGTAGTAGCCGACCTCGGACAGGACCACGAGGTCGAACGGGCCGGCCGGGAGGGCGTCGACGACGTCGCCGACCTCGACCTGCACGTGCGGCAGGCCGGCGGTCCGCTCCCGGGCACGCTCGACCGCGGGGGGCGACACGTCCGTCGCGACGAGGCGGTCCGCCCGCGCCGCGAGCTGGGCGGTGAGCACGCCGATCCCGCAGCCGATCTCGAGCACGCGTGGGTAGCGGGCGTCCGGGAGCACGGCGAGCGTCAGCGCGCGCTTGCGCTCCTCGTACCAGCGGTCGGTGTAGCCCCACGGGTCGTCGTGCCGGTCGTAGGTGGCGTCGAAGAAGGCGGCCTCCAGCGGCGGTGGAGCGTGCTGCTCGGTGACGAACACCTCCACGTCACGGTCGAACGCGCGCAGGAACGCCGGGTGCAGCGTCGGGGCGTCGTGCACGTCGGCGGACAGCGGGGCGACCTGGGAGGCGTGGGCGGCGACCGCCCGGTGCTTGCGGACCACCGACCGGTCCGACAGCGCGACGACCTGCAGCCGGTCCCACGGCACCCGCGCGTCGTCGGGGACCGCCCAGTGCCACAGCCACAGCGGGTACTCCAGCAGGGTGCAGCCCAGCTCGCCGGCCAGCGTCGCGCACACCTCGCCGACGATGCGGTGGTCGCGGTGCCCGTCGCCGCGCCACGGCGCGACCAGCTGGTCGACCGGCGGGCCGTCGCCCAGGAGCGCCCGCAGGTCGTCCTCGACGGACGACCGGACGTCGCGCAGGCCCCCGTCGGGGTGACCGAGCATGCTGACCGGCGAGTCCGGCGACACCACCCGCACGGCCTGGACCACCTCCGCCCAGCGCCGCTCGACCAGGTCCTCGGGAGCGAGCGTGGGAGAGCCGGGGTGCGACGCCCGACCGTCGGAGACGACGACCACCTCAGCGGGGTGCCCGGCGTCGGCCAGCTCGGCCAGGAGGCCGCCGGCACCCAGGGTCTCGTCGTCGGGATGGGCGGCGACGACCACCGTGCGACCCGTGCGGCGCAGCGCGAGCGCCGGCAGGTCGCGGAAGCGGGGGTCCGCGGACCACACCGCGGCGGGGGTGCCGGGGGCGCGCCCGTCGAACGTCACCACGGCGGGTCCGCCGACGCCGCCAGCGCCTGCCCCAGCGACACGTCGTCCCGCTCGGCGTGCTGCTGGCGCACGTAGACCTGCAGGTCCGCCACCCGCTTGGCGTGCTCGGCCTCCAGGGCGAGCGGCGCGGGCCCCAGGGCGTGCCCGGCGATCGTGAGCACCTCCTCGC
>NZ_CAURTV010000153.1:0-6132 GCF_963527515.1 uncultured Cellulomonas sp.
GTCCGCCGCCCGTGCGGTAGCTGGGCACGCGCAGCGGGGCACCCTTCGGCGGCACGGCGCCGAACGCCCGCAGCGTCCCGTCCGGCTCGCGCACCGCCGGGGCGAGCCGCACCTCGCCGGCCGCGCGGTCGACGACGAGCACGTGGTCGTCCTCGTCGTGCCCGGCGAACGACTCGACCTCGGTCCACGTGTCCCAGCCGGGCCCCGCGGCCACGTCGAGGGTGAGCGGCCGACCCGCCACGACGGGCCGGTGCTCCAGGGGAAACACCTGGCCGTGGACCCCCTCGGACAGGCCCAGCACCTCGTCGGTGATGGTCTGGGCGTGCACCGCCTCCACGGTCCCGCCGATGGTGAACGCGTCGGCCTCGCGCACCGTCGGGCTCGCGCCGTAGGGCGGGTAGTCCGCGTCGGGCTCCACCACGCGGCAACGCAGCCAGCCGGCCCGCCGGTCGGCCAGCACCGACGCCGTGTGGGTCGGCGGCACGTGCAGCACCACGTCGCCGGGCCGGTTGAGCCCCCCGGTGCCGTCGCTGTCCACGTCGCACGCCACCCACGCGTGCCCGTCCCAGGCCTCCCAGACCAGCGGAGGGTGCCTGGGGTCGACGCCGACACCCTGCACGTCCGAGTCGAAGCGCAGGACCAGCACGCAGGACGGCGCGCTGTCGTCCAGCCCCAGCAGCATGACGTCGTCAACCTGCGGGACGTCGGTGAACACCGGGAACGGCTCGCGGAACCCGAGCTGCTCGTCGTGCGGGACCGGCTCCCCGCCCGGCCGCTGGGTGAGCAGGTGGACCAGCCGGCGCGGCGGGATGCGCAGCTCGGTGGTGGTGGTGAACACGACGGCGTCGTCGCGGTCCGACCGCGACGTCGCCGCCTCGGTGCCCTCGGGCACCACGACGGTCTCGTCCTGCGGCGCGGACAGCCACATCGTCACGTCGACGCTCGCGGCGCCCGCCGGGTGCAGCCGGACGCCGAGCAGCTCCAGGAACGCCACGTAGAGGCGGTCGGGCACCCGGTTGAGCCGGTAGAAGAGCTCGTCGGTCATGAACGCCACGGTCTCGATGAGGGTCACGCCCGGGTCGGACACGTTGTGGTCGGTCCACTCCGGGCAGCGGCGCTGCACCATCCGCTTGGCGTCGTCGACGAGGTCCTGGAAGCGGCGGTCGTCGAGGTTCGGTGAGGGCAGCACGTCAGGCTCCGCTCGTCTGGAGGCGCGACGGTCCGGAGCCGGGCCGCTCGTCGGGGATCGTGTAGAAGGGGAAGACGAGGTTGCGCGGGTCGTTCGTCCCGCGCAGCGCGTACCGCACGTCGATGTAGAGCAGGCCACGCTCCACGTCGTCGTACCGGACCGACACGTCCCGCAGGTCGATGCGCGGCTCCCAGCGGTCGAGCGCCACCCGGACCGCGTAGGCGACGGCGCCGGCGGTGGAGGCGTCGGCGGGAGCGAACACGTAGTCGTGCACCGCGCAGCCGAACTCCGGGCGCATGGGCCGTTCGCCGGGCGACGTGGCCAGGATCAGCCGGATGCTCTCCTCGATCTCGCGCCCCTCGCGCGACAGGGCGATGCGGCCCGTGGCGTCGGTGCGCACGGGGAACGCCCATCCCGCGCCGACGAACTCCTGTCCCACGTCCCGCCCCCTGTCAGTTGATCTTGACGACGCCGCCGCGGACGGTCGTCGTGGCGCCCCCGGCCAGCTCGGCGGTCGCCGTGCCCTCGACCGTGACCTTCGGTGCCTTCAGCGAGATCGACGAGGTGCCGTCGAGCGCGATGTCGGTGCCCTTCACCGTCACCTTCCCGGTCGCCGTGCTCACCGCGATGTCCTTCTTCGCGGTCAGGGTCACGGGGCCCTCGGAGATGATCTCGATGCTGGCGTCGGGCTTCTGGACCAGCCGGATCTTCTGCGAGCCGCCGTTGGTGGTCAGCGCCAGCTCCTCGCCGTCGGGCTTCTCCAGGTGCTCGACGCGCATGCCGGTCCGGGAGACGAACACCCGGCGCTGCACCTTGCCGTCGTTGACGTTGACCTGGTCCGGCTCCGGGGTGTCCTTGCCGTTGAACAGGCCCCCCAGCACGTACGGCTGACCCAGCTCCCCGTTCCCGAAGCCGACGAGCACCTCGTCGCCGACCTCCGGCAGCAGCGCGGTGCCGCGCTTGCCGCCCGCGCCCGGCGCCAGCGTGCGGGCCCAGCCGCTCTCGTACTGGTCGGAGTGCACGGGGAGCTTGACCTTCACGCGGCCGAGGTTCAGCGGGTCCTTGATGTCGGTCACCACGGCGCTGAGCAGCCCCGGGGTGGGCGCCGGGCGTCCGGCCCCCACGACGGCGCCGTAGAGCGAGCGCTCGGAGGCACCCGCCACCGTGAACGTGGTGACGTACCCCGTGTCGGCGGTGAACTCGTGGCGGACCGCGCTCAGCGTGTAGCGGCCGTCGAACGGGCTGCCCATCCCGCGCAGGGCGACCGACTCGCCCGCCCGCATGGCGGAGTTCCCGTGGGCCGCGCCCTCCAGCTCGGCGAACCCGGCGGCGATCCGGTCCGCGAGCGCCTTGGCGCGGGCGTCGCACTGTCCCTGGTCGGCCAGGCCCGAGGCGGGCTGCACGTACCGGGGGCTGGAGAACGAGCGGGCCAGCTGTGCCGGGTCCGCGTCCGCCAGCGCGGCGCTCGTCGTCGCACCGGGGGCGACGGCGACGACCGCACGCTTCTGCTGGACGTCCCAGCCGCGGACCTCGACCTCGGGCACCTGCCCGGCCGCCGTGACCGTCGAGCGCAGCCACTGCAGGTTGACGCCCTTCTGGAGCACCAGGGGGTTGGCGCGTGCCCCCTCGCTCCCTTCCGGCGCGGTCGACGCCTGCGCGGGACGGGTGAAGTCGAGGGCGCCCTCCACCACCCGCACGACGGCTCCCCGCTGGTCCGCGAGCGCCGCCAGGAAGTCCCAGTCGTTCACGTTGTCCTGCACCACGTGCTCGAGCACCGCGCCGCCGGTGTCGCACGTGCCCGCCTTCAGGCCGGCCCGCGTCGCGACCTTCGTCGCGATCTCGTCGGCGGTCATGTTCCGGTACGCCTCCATGCGTCGGCCCCGGAACAGCCGGTGGGACGGGTCCAGGCCCCGCACGACCGTGTGGAAGCCGTCGGCGTCGAGCTCGGCCTCCACCGCGGTGACCTCACCGTCCAGCAGCGGCACCGGCCCACCCGGCCCGCTCGACTGCACGCGCAGCCGGACCTTGGCGCCGATGGTGAACCCGGCCTTGGCCAGCACGATCGCGTGCTCGTCGCTGAACCGCAGCACGAACATGTCGGGCACGTTCCGGCTGCTGTCCACCGATCCGCTGACCAGCAGGGGCAGCACGTCGGCGGGCAGGGGCGTGCCGGCGACGTCCACCAGCAGGGACGCGCTGTGCTCCTCACCGTGCGGCATCCGTGACCTCCTGACGCGCCGGTCGGGCGGGGACGGGCGGGGTCGCGAGGTTCGCGCGGCCGCGTGCCGACGGGGTGCGGGGGCGGGACAGCTCCTCGGCGGTCGGCAGGAGCAGGCGCCGTCCCGGCCGCAGGCGCGACGGGTCGTCCACCCGGTTGACGTCCGCGACCGCACGCCACAGCGACGCGTCCCCGTACTCCGCGTACGCGATCCCCGCCAGCGAGTCGCCCTGGACGACGACGTGCTCGCGGTGGGGCACCCGGCCGCCCGACGTCGGGTTGGTGCCCGGTGGCTCGCCGGCGAGCTCCTGCAGGGTCACGGTGCACACCGCGCGCACGGGCAGGCCCGTGGGCGTGAAGAGCGTATACTTCACCTGCACGCTCTCGATGTACGCCACGAAGCCGGTCAGCCCGCCCCAGCGCAGCTGCACCCAGGGCGGCGAGTCCTTCTTCTGCCCGTGGGACGCGTCGGTGGGCACGCAGCACTGGAACAGGCGCTCGACGGTCTTGACCACGCTGTCGTCCTGCGTGCGGTTCGGGTCGAAGAACACCGAGGCGTCCAGGAACATCTCGAGCGTCATCTTCGACGGCTGGGGCCCCTGGTACTGCGGCGGGCTGGCCTTCTTGCTGCCCCGGGTGGTCGGCCGCGTCCACTTGGCCGACTTGCTGAGCGTGAGCTCCTTGGGGTTGAACTGGAAGTCGACCGTGTCGATCAGCGGTCCGGGCTTGTCGAGTGCGCCGTCTTTCGACGGTTCGTGCAGCTCGAGCTTGGCGTGCTCGAGGGAGCCCAGCGAGCTGCCTGACGCCGTGGCGGCGCCGGCGTCGAGCCCGGTCGGGGTGCCGCTCATCGCCCGCTCACCAGCCCGCTCCGTCGTGGAACCCGTGGTGCGCCAGCTCGAGCGTCTCGGTCACGACCTTGGTGCTGTCGGAGGTGAGCGACGGGCCGGTCCAGCGCACCGGCACCACGCCCTGCAGGTTCCAGGTGACGATGTCCTCGCCCGAGGTGGAGCGCGCCGTGATGGTCGCCGTCGTGGCGACGAGCCCCTGGCTGACCTTCGACAGCCACTTCGCGACGTGGCTCGTCCCCGCCCCCAGCGGCCGGGAGAGCTTCACGTTCGGGTACTTCAACCGCGTCGGCAGCTGCCAGACGCCCGTGTTGAACCCGCCCTCCTCGCGGCTCTCGACGACGACCTCCACGCCGAGCCCCTCGCAGGAGCTGAACCGGCCGAGGTCCTCGCCGTCGATCTTCACGAGATAGTGCACGCCGACGGCGGTCTGGGCCTCGTCGAGCATCGTGTCCGCCATGGTCGGCCTCCGTCGTCTCGGTCACAGGTCCACGCGGACGCCGCGGCGTTCGCGGTCGACCAGCAGCTGGCCGCGCACCCGGCGCAGCAGCGGGGCGGTCAGGCGGCGCGCGAGGTCGTCCAGGTCCGCCGCCGACGCGGTCGCGAACGGGGACACGGCTGCCTCTGCGGCGGCTCCCGCGGATGCCGCGGGTGCGGCTCCCGGTCCGGTCGCCGGTTCCGGTGCCGCCGCGGGCTCGGGCACGGCGCGCTGGAGCGAGGGCGGCGGGGGTGCGGGCTGGTCCGCCGTCGCGGGCGGGCTCTCCACGAACGCCGTCGCGTCCTGCAGCGGTGCGCGCTGGAGGGGGCGGGCCAGGTCGAGCACCGGGAGGGGAGCGGTCGACGGACGTGCCGGTCCCGGCGTGAGCGGTGCCGGAGCCTGCGGTGCCGGTCCGTCGATACTGCGCTGGAGCGCGGTGCGTGCGGGACGCGGGACGGCCTGGCCCCACGGTCGCGCCGGCGCGGTCAGGAGCGGACCCGGGAGGTCGGACAGCAGCGGGGCACGCTGGACGGCGGGAGTGCTCGGGCGCGTGGCGGGTGGGGCTGCGAGCGCGAGGTCGGCGTCCGCGTGACGCGCGTCGATGTCGGACGCGGGCGACCGGCCGGGGGCGAGGTCGGTGAGGACCGGCGCGGCGGGGATCCCCGCCGACGGGCGCTCGGCGAGCGAGGACGACGCGGGGGCTGCGGACCAGCCCGGCGTCGGAGCGGTGGTCCGCTGGACGACGGAGGGCGTGACGGGGGCGGCGAGCGTCGGGGAGTGGACCTCGGCCGCCGCCCGCTGCGTCCCGGTCGCGGACCGTGGTGGCAGAGCCGCGGGACGGTCGGGGGAGTCGGTCGCCGACGACGGCGTGGGGCCCGCCGCCCGCTGGACGACGGGCAGCGGTGTCCGCGGGGCGGCGTCCGGCTGTGAGCGGCTGACGGGTGCGGACACCTGCTGGTCGGTCAAGGGATCCGACGACGACCGCTGCACGGTCGCCGGTGTCTGCGGGGTGACGGTGTCGGGCGCGCTCGGGGCGGAGGGGGTCGCCGGGACCTCGGCGGTCTCCGGAGGCTCGGCGGTGAGGGACGGCGGCCCGGCGGGATCGGCAGGTGCCGGGGTCGTCTGCACGAGATCCAGCGACGGGCCAGTCGGGGCGGCTGGGAGCCGCTGGAGCGCGGGGGCCGCGGGGCCGCCGATCGGCTGGCGAGACACGGTGCCCGGACCCGGGGTCGCGGGGGAGTCCATGGCTCGCTGGACGGGTCGGGCTCGCTCCTTGCTCTCGCCGGGCGTGGCCGTGTGACCGTACGGGGCAGGGCGCTCCGCCGACGCGCCGACGGTCCGGGCGACCACCGGGAGCGCGGACGGGGGGGCCGAAGGCGCTCCCGGGTCGGTGCGGACGGGC
>NZ_CAURTV010000154.1:0-6039 GCF_963527515.1 uncultured Cellulomonas sp.
GCACCGAGCTCACCTTCCACCCCGAGCTCATCGTCCGCGCCTCCACCGGCGCCGCACGCGCGCGCTGAGGGGCTAGGCGAGCCGCCAGACCTGGGCCCCGGGCCCGTCGGTCGGCAGGAGCAGCGCACCGTCGACCAGCGGCAGCTCCGCGCCGCCGTAGAGGTTCTGGGCGGACGAGCCCTCAAGCAGGTGACCGGGCAGGGCCGCACCGGCCCACGACGCCCGAGCGAGGAGCACGAGGACGCGCTCGTCGGGACTCTCCCGCAGGAACGCCACCGCGTCGTCCGTGACGACGGCCCAGCGCAGACCGCCGGTGCGCAGGGCGCCCGACGACCGGCGCAGGGCGGCGAGGCGCTGGTACGCCTCGAACGTCACGGCGTCCCAGCGGGGGCCGCCGCCGGCGTCGATCTCGTCCCACGGCATGCTGGCGCGGGACTGCTCCCCGTTGCTCCCCGTCAGCCCGCCCTCGTCGCCGGCGAAGACCACGGGCGTGCCGGGGTAGGTGAAGAGCATCGCCGCCGCGACCTCGGCCCGCTCCCGCGTGCCGACGACGGTCCGCAGCCGTGCGGTGTCGTGCGAGGCCAGCATGTTCCACTGGTGACGCGTCACGGACCAGGGCACCGCTGAGTCGAAGTCCCGCATGGACTCGACCATCGACCGGCCACCGCGGCGCGGCACGCTGACCGGCATGCCGATGAACGGCAGGGTGCTGTCGGGCTCCACCAGCCAGGACCAGACCGGCCGCGTGAACGCCGAGTAGTTCATGTTGACGTCCCAGCCGCCGACGCCGGTGTCCGACCCGGCGTCGTGGAAGTGCTCCGAGACCAGGACGGCGTCGGGGTTCTGCGCGCGCATCGTGGCCCGGATGGTCCGGGCGACCTGGTGGGTCAGGTCCTGCGTGCCGTAGCGGCCGGTCATGTTGGCCACGTCGATGCGCCAGCCGTCGAGGCGGTAGGGCTCGCGCAGCCAGCGCGCGATGACCGAGTCGGGCCCCTCGACCATGCGTGCGGGCAGGCCGGGCGCCGACCAGTCGAGCTTGGGCAGCGAGGCGTGCTCGAGCCAGCCGACGTACCCGGGCGCCTCCTCGGTCCGGAAGTAGAACCCGGCCTCCTCGCTGGCCGGGTCCGACTGGGCTCGCACGAACCACTCGTGACCTGCGCCCGTGTGGTTGGTGGTGAGGTCGCCGACCAGCCGCATCCCCCGCGCGTGCAGGGCCCCGGACAGGGACACCAGCGCCGCGTCACCGCCGAGGAGGGGGTCCACGTGGTCGAACGTGCTGGCGTCGTACCGGTGGTTCGACCGCGCCGGGAAGACCGGCGTCAGGTAGACCGTGTCGACGCCGAGCCGCTGCAGGTGGTCGAGCCGCGACTCGATCCCCGGCAGGTCGCCGCCGAACAGCTGCGCGAACGTGTCGTGGCCGATCGCAGCGGGCTCCGTGCCCCACGGCACCGGCCGGGCCCACTCCGGCACGGGTCCGGCCGGTGGGCCGACGTGGCCGGTCGAGCGGGCGAACCGGTCCGGGAACACCTGGTAGACGAACGCCGAGTCCAGCCACGCGGGCGCCGGCTCGTGGGCGGTGAGCCGGAAGTCGGCGGCGTCGGGCACGTCGCGCGCGTGCACGCCGCGACCGTTGAGCCACCGGTACCCCCCGGGCTCGTCGAGCACGAACCGGTAGCTGGTGACCGGGTTGTGCACGAGGACGTCGGCGACGTACCAGCGCTCGTGCTCGGTGACCTGCTCGAGCCGGGCCTGCTCCAGGCGGGGCTCCCCGTCGCGCACCGTGCGCAGCCAGACGGCACGCTCGGTGCCCGCGACGGGTACGCGGACCCGGACCGGCACCCGCTCGCCGAGCGCCGCACCGGCCGGCGCGTAGAGCGCGGACCCGTCGTGGTGGGGGGCGTCGAGCAGGTGCTCCGTCATCCCTTCACCGAACCTGCTGTCAGGCCGGAGACGATGTACTTCTGCAGGAAGAGGAAGAGCAGGACCACCGGGATGGCGGCGAGCACGGCGCCGGCGGCGAAGAGGCCCCACCTGGCGGTGCGCTCGTCGGCCGCCCAGTAGTACAGGCCGACGGCGAGCGTGTACTCCTCCTGTCGCTGCAGCACCACCTTGGCGATGATGAACTCCCCGAACGTCCCGATGAACGACAGGAACCCCACGACGGCGAGGATCGGGGCGACGAGCCGCAGGATGATGGTCCAGAAGATCTGCGCGTGCGAGGCGCCGTCGATCTTCGCGGCCTCGTCCAGCTCCCGCGGCACGGTGTTGAAGAACCCGTACATGAGGAACGTGTTCACGCCGAGCGCGCCGCCGAGGTAGACCGCGATGAGCCCGTACCGGCTGTTCAGGCCCAGCGCCGGGAACACCTCTCCGATCGAGAGCAGCAGCAGGAAGATCGCGACGAACGCGAGCATCTGCGGGAACATCTGCACGATCAGCAGGCCGGTCAGGCTGGTGCGTCGGCCCTGGAACCGGAACCGCGAGAACGCGTACGCCGCAGCAGCGCCCATGAGCACCGTGCCCACCGCGGTCACCGTGCACACGACCAGGGAGTTGACGAACCAGCTCCCGTACCCGCGGCCCCACAGGTCGCGGTAGTTCTCGAGGTCGATGGTGCGGAACAGCTGGTTGGAGCCGGTCAGGGTCCCGCCCGGGTTCAGCGACGCCGACAGGACGTACACGAGCGGCAGGACGCAGACGACGATCATCACGACGCCGACGACGTGCCGCCAGCCGACCTCGACCCACCAGCGGCGCCCGCGCAGGCGGGTGTGCTCCTGCGCGACCGTGCCGGTACCCGGCTCCACGACGGTGGCGGCCATCTCAGATCTCCTCGAGGGTGCGGGTGCGGCGGAAGCCGAGGTAGGAGATGACCCCGACCACGACGAAGATCAGGATCGACAACGCGCTCGCCAGGCCGTACTGCTTGGCGCCGCTCTCGAACGCCACCGCGTAGACCATCGAGATGAGGATGTCGGTGTGGCCCACCACCACCGGCGACCCGACGAAGTTCGGGCCACCGCCGGTGAGCATGTAGATGAGCGTGAAGTTGTTGAAGTTGAACGCGAACGAGGAGATCAGCAGCGGGGCCACCGAGATCATGAGCAGCGGCAACGTCATGGAGCGGAAGATGCGCCACGGGCCCGCGCCGTCGATCTTCGCGGCCTCGATGGTGTCCTCCGGGATCGACTGGAGCGCGCCCGTGCAGATCAGGAACATGTACGGGAAGCCCAGCCAGAGGTTGACCAGCAGGATCGACACCTTGGCCAGCCACGGGTCGGACAGCCAGCCGATCGAGGCGCCGCCGAGCAGGACCTCGTTGACGTAGCCGAACTTCTCGTTGAGCATGCCCTTCCACACCAGCGCGGACAGGAACCCCGGGAAGGCGTACGGGAGGATCATCAGCGAGCGGTAGAGCTTGCGACCGCGGACGCGGGGGTCGTTGAACACGATCGCCAGGAACAGGCCCAGAGCGAAGGTCGTGGCGACCGAGAGGGCGGCGAACGCGAACGTCCAGGCGGCGATCTTCAGGAACGGCCCGGTCAGCCGCTCGTCGGTGAAGACGCGCGTGAAGTTGTCCAGGCCGACGCCGACGCGCCAGCCGGGCGTCAGCCGGTCGCCGTCCTCCGACACGAAGTTGCCCGTGGCCGACGGCGTGTACGTCTCGCCGGTGGCGGTGTCCGTCAGCGTGTCGGTGGCCACGTCGTAGGTGAGGGTGGGCTGGTAGACGTACCCGGTGGAGCCGTCCTGGGTGCGGACCGACCCCTCGGACGGGTCGTCGGAGAACGGGACCCGCAGGGCCGTGATCGCCTCCTGCTCGGCGGCGATGCCGGCGAAGCCGAGGACCTCCCAGCCGGGCACGGTCTCCGCACGGTCGCCGTCCGCGGTCGCGCCGTCGACCTCGGCGAAGGGCTGCTCGGCGGTGCCGACCTGGACCTCGCCGTCCTGCACCACGGCGAACCCGAGCTCGTCCCCGCGCTGTACCACCGTCACCGGCAGCGTGGGCGACCCTTCGACGCGCGCCTCGGTCTGGATCGCGATCGCCTCGATCGCGTCCGCCTTGGTGGAGTTGTGCCCGTCCCCGTAGTTGGTGAACGCCACGTAGCCGGTGTAGGCCATGACGAACAGCTGGTAGACGAGCAGGAAGAGCAGACCCGGGACCAGGTACTTGCCCGGGATCGCGCGACGCGAGAAGTACACCCAGTTCGCCACCAGGAGCGCCAGCACGAGGAACGCGACGATCCCCCAGGACTGCACCGCCGCGGCGGCGAGGATCCCGTAGACGCCGAGCGCGTCGACGAGCCCGATGAGCACGAGCTTGGCGAGGAACCCCGCCGAGAAGTTGCGGGCGTGCGACCCGTCCCCGCGCGAGCGGCGCGGCGACCCCGCGCCAGGCTGCTCCGGGGGGGCGGGTGGCGCCACGGTCTGCTGGTCGGTCATGCGGGTCCTCCGGGGCGCGGGTGACTGCGTGCAAAGAGGGTGACAGACGTCCCGCCGGGCTCCGCGGAGCCCGGCGGGACGTCCGGGATCGTCAGACCGTGTCGCCCGCGTCCTGGATGGTGGTCACCATCGTGCTCCAGGCGCCGGAAGGCTCCGCCTGGCCGCCGATGATCTGCGCCTCCGTGGCGCCCCAGAAGGCCCACACGGTGCTCATGGCGGGGATGGCGGGCATCGGGGCACCGGTCGCGCCGGCGTCGTTGAAGCCCTTGAGGATCGGGTCCTCGACCTTGGCGGCGGAGGCCGAGTTGGCGGGCATGCGACCACCCTCGGCGAACAGCATGTCCTGCGCCTCCTCGGTCGTCAGGTAGTTGACGACGAGCTCGTTGGCGAGGACCGGGTTCTTCGACTTGGCCGAGATGAACACGCCCTGGACGCCCACGAACGGCTGCGCGGGCTGGCCGCCGGCGCTCGGGACGGGCAGGACGGAGATGTCGAGGCCGGCCTCGGCGAACGCCGAGGTGTTCCACGGGCCGGTGATCATGTACGGCGCCTGGCCGTCGAGGAACGCCTGCTTGGCCTTGTCACCGTCGATCGACAGGTCGAGGACCTTCTCGGTGCCGAGCTTGGCCAGGTAGGCGGCGAACGCGGTGCCCGTCTCGCCACCGAGCGAGAGGGTGTCCGTGTAGGAGCCGTCCGCGCTCTGCTCGAACACCGGGGCGCCGAACGAGGTCTGCAGCGGGTACAGGTGGTACGGGTCCGACGCCTCGCCCTGCTGGATCAGCACGGAGAACGGGGTGCCTGCGCCCTTGGCCTGGGCGACGAGCTCGTCGAACGTGGTCGCGGTCGTCTCCGTGAGGAGAGCGTTGTTGCGGACCAGCGCGATGTTCTCGATCGAGATCGGCGTGCCGTAGATCTTCCCGTCGTACGTGACGCCGGCGATGGCCGAGTCGGAGAAGTCCGCGGCCTTGTCGCCCAGCTCGATCGGCGCCACGACGCCGTTGTTGACCCACTCGCCGAGACCGTCGTGAGCCGAGACGATGATGTCGGGACCCTCGCCGGTCGGGACCTGCGCGACGAAGTCCTTGCCGATGTCGCCCGGGGCCTTCTGCACCAGGGACACCTCGATGTCGGTCTCCTCGGTGAACTTCTCGACGACCGGCTTCATCTCGTTGATGCGGGTGTCGTCCACCCACATCGTCAGGGTGCCGCTGGCGGTCGCCTCGGGGGCGGCGCTGGTCTCCGCGTCGGCCGGGTCGCCCGACCCGGAGCAGGCGGCGAGCGCAAGGGTGATGCCCAGGGCCGCAGCGGTGAGAGGGATGCTCCGTCGCATCGTGAGTCTCCTATGTCGTGGGAAAGCCGCAGCGGCAGATCCCGACGATCGACCGGCGCTGGCGTGATGACGCGACCGTAACGTCGTTGTCTCATCGGCTGCAAGTCGTTACGGTAAGTTGCGGCGAACCGTTGCAGAAGCGTGACTAGGAGGATGGCCTCCCCGGTCACGGGCACGGTCCAGCCCGGACAAAGGAGTGACGTGGCCCCCACCGTGCCCATCGTGCGTACCCGTCTGACGGACCTGGCTGAGCAGGCCGGCGTCAGCAC
>NZ_CAURTV010000155.1:0-5954 GCF_963527515.1 uncultured Cellulomonas sp.
GGGTGGCGGAGGCGGTCGAGCGGCTCCCGGAACCCACCACCGCGGTGGTGCACCGCGTCCTGCAGGAGTCGCTCACCAACGTCCGCAGGCACGCCCCGGGCGCGTCCGTGCAGGTCAGGCTCGCCGTGGGGGACCGGATCGTGCTCGAGGTCCTCGACGACGGACCCGGTGCCGACGTCGTGGTCGACGGCTTCGGGCTGCGCGGGATGCGCGAGCGCGCCGCGGCGCTCGGCGGCACGCTCACCGCCGGCTCGGGCGGCGCCGGGTTCCGCGTCCGGCTGGAGCTGCCGCGGTGATCTCCGTCCTGCTGGCCGACGACCAGGCCCTCGTACGCGGGGGCTTCCGGGCGCTGCTCGACGCCGAGCCGGACCTCACCGTCGTGGGCGAGGCGGCCACGGGCGACGACGCCGTCCGGCTCGCGCTCGACCTCCTCCCCGACGTCGTCCTCATGGACATCCGCATGCCCGGCACGGACGGGTTGGCGGCCACGCGCCGGATCGTCGACGACCCGCGTGCGGAGCGCGTCCGAGTGGTGGTGGTGACCACGTTCGAGCTCGACGAGTACGTGGCCGAGGCGATCCGGGCGGGGGCGTCGGGGTTCCTGGTCAAGGACACCGAGCCGGTCGACCTGCTCCGGGCGGTGCGTGTGGTGGCCGCGGGCGACGCGCTCCTGTCGCCGACCGTGACGCGCCGGCTGCTGGCCACGGTCGCCCGCGCCACCCGTCAGGTCGCGGAGCCGGCCGCGCTGGCGGCGCTGACCCCGCGCGAGCGCGAGGTGCTCGTGCTCGTCGCGGAGGGTCTGTCGAACGACGAGATCGGCGAGCGACTCTTCCTGAGCCCCCTGACGGTCAAGACGCACGTGCTGCGCGCCGGTGCCAAGCTCGGCGCGCGCGACCGGGCGCAGCTGGTGGTCGTGGCCTACGAGTCAGGCCTGGTGCGTCCGGGCTGGTCCGGCTGACTCCGTCCGGAGCGACCCGCACGCTCCGGACGGAGGACGACCGCCGAGGGGTCCCCGGGGCACCGTGATGGAGCGGTCGACTCTCGGCCGCCACGTTCCCGGAGGTCGCCATGCTCACCACGCTGCTGTCCCACCCCGTCGGCTACGGCGGGGGCTGGGGTCCCGGGCCCTGGTTCCTGCTCGTCCCGCTGTTCTGGTTCGGCCTGGTGGTCCTGGTCATCGCCCTTGTGGGTCGCCGGCGCCGCGCGTGGGCGGGCTGGGAGGGCCGACGCGACGCCGGCAGCGCCCGCGCGGTGCTCGCCGAGCGCTACGCCCGCGGAGAGATCGACGAGACGGAGTACCGGTCCCGCCTGGAGGTGCTGCTCGCCGCGGACGAGTCGCGGCGCTGACGTCAGGCCTCCGTCGCGCTCGGTTGCGGCTCGTCCGCGACGGGGGCCCCCGGCAGGTCGCGCATGCCCAGCAGGGGCGAGACGACGACGGGCAGCGCGGCGAGCGACATGATCGCCACCGACACCCACAGGGTGGGCAGCACGCCGAGGTTCGTGCCGAGCCAGCCGCCCAGCAGCCCGCCGATCGGCATCGTTCCCCAGACGATGAACCGGACGGACGCGTTCATGCGGCCCAGCAGCGCCGGCGGGCACACGCGCTGGCGGAAGCTCACCTGGCCGACGTTGTAGACGATCACGGCGAAGCCGAACAGCGCACCGCCGGCGACGAGCAGGGCCGGCGCGGGGGCGACGCCGAGCGACGCGAGGGGCATCAGCGCAGCGGCCGGCGCCATGAGCAGGGCAGCGAGCGGGATGATCCGGCCCTCGCCGATCCGCTGTGCGAGCCGTCCCGCGGCGACCGCGCCGAGCAGCCCGCCGACCGCGCCGGCCGAGACCACGGCACCGTACGTGGGCGTGCCCAGGTCCAGCTCGCGCAGCACGTAGATGACGGTGACCGCGCCGGCCAGCGACCCCGCGAAGTTGCCCAGGGACGTGCACGCGACGATCCGGCGCAGGAACGGCTCGCGCACGACGAACTGCAGGCCCTCGGCGATCTCGACCTTCAGCGGCCGGCGCGTGCTCGGGTGCGGGGGAGTCTCCTGCTGCCGGATGCGGCCGACCGCGAACGCCGAGATCAGGTAGGTCACCACGGTGAACGCGATGAGTGCGGGCGCGGTGATGACCCGCAGGAGCAGCCCGCCCAGCGCGGGGGCGGCCACCTGCGCGACCGAGGCCGTCGCCTGCAGCTTGGAGTTGCCCTCGACCAGGTGGTCCAGGCCGACGAGCCCGGGGATGTAGCTCTGGTGGGACACGTCGAAGAAGACGGTCGCGGTGCTGATCACCAGGGCGGCGACCACGAGCAGCGGGATCGACGCGTGCCCGGTGGCGGCCGTCACCACCACGGCGGCGAGCACGGCGGCGCGCACCAGGTCGGCGACGACGAGCACCCGGCGCTTGCGCATCCGGTCCACCCACGCGCCGGCGGGCAGGCCGATCACGAGGAACGCGGCGTACTCCGCGGCGGTGAGCACGCCCATCTCCCACTCGGTGGCGGCCAGCTGCTGGACCGCGAAGACGGGCAGCGCGAGCGCGGTCAGCTGGGCGCCGAGCTGGCCCAGGGCGTCCCCGGTCCAGAGCCGCCGGAAGTCCGGGTGGTGGACCAGCGAACGCGGCCGACGCGGTGCAAGAGTGGGGTCGGTGCTCACGCGGCTAGGATGAGTCCACCGATTGGGAAAAGTCAATCACTGCGGAGGACCGACCGATGACCGAGCGCGGACGCGCACCGGAGGCGCATGCCGAGGCGGAGGTCGACGCCGACGCCCGGGCGCTCGCGAGCACCCTGCGCATGCGGATCCTGCGCCTGTGCCTGGACGACGCGCTCACCAACCGGGAGATCGCCCAGCGGCTCGACCGCAACCCGGCGACCGTCCTGCACCACGTGCGCACGCTCGTCGACCGCGGCTTCCTGGCGGCGGAGCCGGCCCGGCGGGGGACCCGCGGGGCGCGCGAGGTGCCGTACCGCGCCACCGGCAAGTCGTGGCGCACGCCGGGTGGCCCGGGCATGAGCCGGGTCCTCATCGACACGTTCCTCGAGGAGGTCGCCCTGGTCGACCCGCAGGACGTGCTGACCACCCGGCTCGGGCTGCGGCTCGACGCGGACGGGCTCGAGGAGCTGACCTCGCGGGTGCACGAGGTGCTGCAGGACTTCGCCACGCGGCCCGCGACCCCTGACGGCGTCCCGTACTCGGCCTTCTGGGCGCTGCACCAGGACGTGAGCCGTCAGACGCCCCCGCGCAGCGCGGCGATCGGCTCGATCGACGCGGCCTTGAGCGAGGGGTAGAGGCCGGCCAGCAGGCCGATCGCCCCTCCCGCCAGGGCGGCCACGGCGACCATCCGCAGGTCGAGGATGGGAGTCCAGGCCTGGGCGGCGCTGATCCCGACGACGACCGCGACCCCGAGCGCGGCGCCGAGCATCCCGCCGAGCAGCCCCACCACCACGGACTCGACCATGAACTGCGCGCCGATGTCCCGGCGGGTGGCCCCGAGCGCACGCCGCAGCCCGATCTCCCCGACGCGCTCCAGCACCGACAGCAGGGTCACGTTCGCGATGCCGACGCCGCCGATGAGCAGTGCCACGCCGCCGAGGGCCAGGAAGATCGTGTTCACGTCCGCCTGCACGCTCTGCCGCACGGTGGAGGTGGAGGGCGGCGTCTGCACGTCGACGGTCTCGGGGGCGTTCGGGCTCAGCGCGGTGGGCAGCTGGCTGCCGACCACCGGACCGGCGCCGACCGCGAGCCGCAGGTGGAGCTCGCCCGGAGCCGACAGAGCGAAGTCCGCTCGCGCGGTCCCCTCGGGCAGGAGGACGGCGGCGAGCACGTCGGACCGCCGCCGCACGTCGTCGATGATGCCGATCACCTGGTAGGCGCGCTCGCCGATGAAGATGGACGGCTGCCGGTCCACGCGGACCACACCGAGCCGACGGGCGGCGTCCGCCCCGAGCACCACCACCCGGTCCGCGCGGGCGTCGTGGCCCGCGTCGAAGTAGCGGCCCTGCACGACGCGTCCGCCGACGGCCTCGAGCGCCCCGGGGGACGTCGCGACGACGTCGGGCGCCACGGTGCGGGGTGCCGAGGGGTCGTGCACGGGCACGGCGGAGATCTCCGCGTCACCCACGTCCACGGCCGAGAAGCTGCCGGCGGCCTCGACGCCCGCGAGCCGTTCCGCACGCGCCGGCCCGTCCCAGGGCAGCGTCCCGAGCGCGCGCTCCGAGCCGTCCCAGCCGTAGTTGGTCTCAGGCTTGGCCACGGCCTGCGTCGCCGCGACCGCGTCGAACTGCTTGTTGATCTGCCCCGAGGCGGTCTGCGCGAGCCCCACGGTGACGACCACGGAGGCGATGCCCAGCACCGTGCCGAGGATGGTCAGCAGCAGGCGTCCCGGACGCGCACCGATGCCCGCGGCGGCCTCGGCGAGCAGGTCCCGCAGGCCGAACCGGTCGGACCGCGCCACGCGCTCGGTCACGGCGGTCACGCGATCTCCCGCAGGTGGCCGTCGGCGATCCGGACCCGGCGCTGCGCACGCGCGGAGACCTCGTCGTCGTGCGTGATGACCAGCAGGGTCAGGCCCGCCGCATGGAGCTCGTCGAACAGGTCGAGCACCCCGGCGGAGCTCTCGGAGTCGAGGTTGCCGGTCGGCTCGTCGGCCAGCAGCACGCGCGGCTGCGCGACGACGGCGCGGGCGACCGCGGTCCGCTGGCGCTCCCCGCCCGACAGGACGGTGGGCACGAAGTCGATCCGGTGGCTCAGGCCGACGCGATCGAGGGCGGCCAGCGCGCGGTCCCGTCGCTGCGCCCGTGGCACGCCGCTGTACAGGGTGGCCAGGAGCACGTTCTCGAGCACCGTGCGGTGCGGCATCAGATGGAACGCCTGGAACACGAAGCCGATGTGGCCCGCCCGCATGGCGGCGCGCTCCCGCTCGCCCGCGTTCGCCGTGGGGATGCCGTCGAGCAGGTACTCGCCCTCCGTCGGCTTGTCGAGCAGGCCCAACAGGTTGAGCAGGGTGGACTTGCCGGAGCCGGAGGGTCCGACGACGGACAGGTAGTCGCCGGCCGCCACCGCGAGGTCCGCGGCGTGCAGCGCGTGCACCGGCGGGTCGCCCGGGAACTGCCGGGCGGCGCCGCGCAGCTCGAGCACCGGCGGTGGCGGACCCAGGTCCTGCGGCGCGTCGACGAGGTCGAGGACGGTCATCCGTCCCCCTCGGCGCTCTCCTCGGTCTCCTCGGCCTTGTCGGCCTTCTTCTCCGCCACCCCGACCACGACCAGGTCACCGGCCGCGAGCGGGCTCTCGGCGCTGGAGATCTCGACGTACCCGTCGGCGGCGAGCCCGGTGGTGACCGTCACCAAGGAGCTCGCCTTGCCGTCCTTGCCGGGCAGCTCGAGCCGCGACTCGCCGCCGGGGCCGGCGGTCAGCGCGGCCAGCGGCACGGCGAGCACCTCGCCCTCCGTCGAGCTGACCGGCACGCGGACCCGCACGTTGGTGTTCTGCAGCGCCATCACCTGCTCGGGGCTGAGCGCACCGAGCGTGAAGACGACCGTCCGACGGTCGCTCTCGGGCGCCGTGGGCTGCTCGGGCTCCTCGCCGCCCTCCTCCCCGTCCGGCCCAGCCGGCGTGTCGGCGGAGTCCTTGAGCTCGGAGACGGTGACGGGCAGCTCCTGGTCGTCGAGGCTGATCGTCCCGGCGGTCCCGACGGTGAGCAGCTCGGCGTCCGCGCGGGTCGCGCTGCCGGTGATCTGGATCGTGGCACCGGACACGCTCATGAAGCTCCCGGTGACGGTCCCCCCACGGGTGGCGGTCACGTCGTCGACGCGGCGGGGCAGCGTCGGCACGAAGACCACCTCGCTGGCCGGCAGCGGGGTGAGCGTCGCGGCCTGCGCCTCGGACTGCGCCTCCTGCGCGGACGCCAGCTGCGCCTGCGCCGACGCCACCGCGGCGCGCTGGGCGGCGGTGTCCGCC
>NZ_CAURTV010000156.1:0-5828 GCF_963527515.1 uncultured Cellulomonas sp.
GACCAGAACTCGTCCCGGCCGGTCGTGCCGTGGACGGCGGACCCGGCGGCCACGTCGGTCCCGGCCCGGACCTGGGCGCCCGGCAGGAGGACGCTGCGCGCCCCCACGGTGGCGCCCGCACCGACGCTGACGCGCCCGACGTGCACCACGTCCCCGTCGACCCACGACCCGGACAGGTCCACCTCGGGCTCGATCGCGCAGCCGTCGCCCAGGGACAGGAACCCGGTGACGGGCGGCACCGAGTGCAGGTCGACGTCCCGTCCGACGTCCGCGCCCAGCGCGCGGGCGTACAGGCTCACCCACGGGGCGCTCGTCGGGGTGACCGCCCCGAAGCCCTCCACCAGGCGCTCCGCCGCCCACAGCCGCAGGTGCACCTGGCCGGCCCGCGGGTAGGTGCCGGGGCGCACCCCGGCGAGGAGGGCGCGCGCACCGACGGCGCACACCCCCAGCCGACCCAGCGGGCTCACCGTGACGATCCACCCCACCGCCACCCACCACCAGGACACGGGTACCGCCCAGGCGACGTCCCAGACGACGTCGAGCAGGCCGTTCACGGCGGCGAGGACCGTGAGCCAGCGCAGCGCGACCAGGCCGCGGAGCGGGAGCAGCGCGAGCAGCTGGACGGTCTGGCTGGCGACGGGGACGGGGGACACCGTCCGGGGGGCCGCGTGCCCGGCGCCGTCGGTACCGCGGTCCGGCCAGCGCGCGTCCAGGTGGCCGGCGAGGTCACCCACCCCCGGGTGGTCGTAGACCTCGGCGACGGTCACCTCGGGGTAGCGGGACCGCAGGGCGGACACCAGCTGCGCCGCGGTGAGCGAGCTGCCCCCGTGCGCGAAGAAGTCGTCGTCCTCGTGGCGAGGGCGGCTCCCGATGACGGTCGCCCACTGCTCGCCGACCCACCCGGTCAACCCCTCCAGGGCGTCCTCGCCCGGGTCGGCGTCCGCGAGCGGCCACGGCAGCGCGTCCCGGTCGACCTTCCCCGACGTGCGCGTGGGGATCTCCTCGACGACGGCGAGCAGCGGGACCATCGACCCGGGAAGCGTCCGGCGCAGGTCCGCCACCAGGTCGTGGGTGTCGAGCGACGTCCCGGGGCGCGGCACGAGGTACCCGACGAGCACCGTGCCGCCCGCGGACGACAGCTTCACCGCCGCCGCCGCCGCGGTCACGCCGGGGAGCGCCTGCAGGGCGGTGTCCACCTCCGCGAGCTCGATCCGGTGGCCGTTGACCTTGACCTGGTCGTCGGCGCGTCCGACGAACAGCAGCCCGGCCGGGTCGCGCGTCACCAGGTCCCCCGTGCGGTAGGCCCGCTCCCAGCCCAGGCTCGGCTGCGGCCCGAACCGCGCCGCGTCCAGCACAGGGTCGAGGTAGCGGGCCACTCCCACCCCGCCGATGACGAGCTCTCCGGTGCCGCCCTCGCCCACCTCGTCGCCCGCGGCGTCCACCACGGCCAGGTCCCACCCGTCCAGCGGGAGCCCGATCCGCACGGGCTCGCCGAGCTCCAGGAGCGCCGCGCACGCCACCACGGTGGCCTCCGTCGGGCCGTACGTGTTCCACAGCTCGCGGTCCGGGCGCCACAGCCGCGTCACCAGCTCCGGCGGGACGGCCTCGCCGCCGAAGATCAGCAGGCGCACGGCGCCGAGCGCGTCGGCGGGCCACAGCCCGGCGAGCGTCGGCACGGTCGAGACCACGGTGATCTCCCGGTCCACCAGCCACGGCCCCAGCTCGCTGCCGGCCCGCACCAGAGCGCGCGGTGCGGGCACGAGGGTGGCACCGTGCCGCCACGCGAGCCACATCTCCTCGCACGACGCGTCGAAGGCCACCGACAGGCCGGCCAGCACGCGGTCGCCGGGCCCGAGGGGCGCGTCCCGCAGGAACAGCCGCGCCTCCGCGTCGACGAACGCCGCGGCGCTGCGGTGGCTCACCGCGACGCCCTTGGGCCGCCCGGTCGACCCGGACGTGAAGATGACCCAGGCGTCGTCGTCCGGACCGGGCGGTCGCACGGGTCCCGCCGGAGCCGTCGGCGCGGGACCGCCGTCGGCGCGCAGCGGCTCGGGACCGTCGCCGAGGACGATCTCGACCCCTGCGTCGGCGAAGACCCGGCGCGCACGGTCGTCCGGGTCGTCGGCGTCGACCGGCACGTACGCGGCGCCCGCGTGCAGCGCGGCGAGGACCGAGACGTACAGGCTCACGGTCCCGGACTGCGCCCGCACCCCGACGCGGTCGCCCGCACGCACCCCGGCCTGCGCGAGGTGCTCCGCGCGGATCCGGACGGCGTCCGCCAGCGCCGCGTAGGTCAGCACCTCGTCGCCGTCGTCGATCGCCGGCGCGTGGGGGTACCGCGCGACGGTCCGGGCGAACACGTCGACCAGCGTGCGCGGGGCCGGCGCGAGGTCGGCGGCCCGCAGAGCCCCCGGCACCGCTGGGATGCTCACGACGGGGTGGCTCCTGACTGTCGTCGACCTGCGGGGGAAGCCCGGACCGTAGCCCGCCGGGGTGAACGGTGGGCGTCCGGCGGGTGGCCGCGCGGTGGACGCACCGGTGCCCGCCGGGGAGGCGCCCGGACGCCGTTGGCGTGTCCCGTCCCGATCGTGCACCATCGCGCCATGACCAAGCCCCTGGACGTGGAGTGCCCTCGCTGCGGTGCGGCCCGCGGCAAGTCGTGCCGGACCGCCGATCGCGTCAAGCGTGACCCGCACGGCCGGCGGATCAAGGCCGCCGCCCGCGCCGGCAGCTGACCCACCGACTGCCCGGTCCCCTCAGGTCAGCCGCTCGAGGTAGCGCAGGATCAGCCCCTCGCGCAGCGCCCAGGGGGAGACCTCGAGCTCGTCGAGCCCGAAGGCGCGCATCGACTCGGCCAGGACCACCCCACCGGCGACGATCTGGAACGTCCGGTCGGCGGTGATGCCCGGCAGCGCCGCACGGGCGTCGGCCGGGATCCGCGCCAGGCGCGGCACCCAGTCCTCCAGCGCGGAGCGCGTCAGCACCCGCCTGTCCTGCGGTCCCACACCGTCGGTGCGCGAGCCGGCGAGGCGGGCCAGCGAGCGGACCGTCTTGGACGACCCCACGACGTGTGCTGGGTCGGGTCGGTCGGCGAACCGTGCGCGCGCCTCGGCCAGCTGCCGGCGCGCGTCGCGGCGCAGGGCGGCGACCTGCTCGGCGGTGGGTGGGTCGTCGTGCAGGAACGCCACCGTCGACCGCCCCGCGCCGAGGGGGAGGGAGACCGCCACGTCGGGGTACTCGCTGCCACCGGCGGCCAGCTCGAGGGAGCCGCCGCCGATGTCCAGCAGGAGGATCTCGCCCGCGGACCAGCCGAACCACCGCCGCACGGCGAGGAACGTCAGCCGTGCCTCGTCGTCCCCGGTCAGGACCTGGAGCCGCACGCCGGTCGTCTCCGCCACCAGGTCGAGCACCTCGGGACCGTTGGCGGCCTCGCGCAGCGCGGACGTGGCGAACGGGAGCAGCTCGTCGATGCCGGCCGCCACGCCGGCGGCGACCGCGTCCGCGACCGCGGTGAGGATCGCGTCGACGCCGTCGGCACTGATGGCGCCGCTGGGCTCGAGGTAGCGCATCAACCGCAGCACGGACCGGTGCGAGGCGTGGGCGACGGGCGGACCGCCGCGCTGGGCGTCCACGACGAGCAGGTGGACGGTGTTCGATCCCACGTCGAGCACCCCGAGTCGCATGTGCGCACGCTACGGCCTGCCACCCGGCGGCGTTCCATCCCTTCTGTCTGATCGTCGACGTCCGGTCGTCTGGTGTTCGTCCTGCGGCTCCGCACAGGTTGCTCACAGATGCTGCCGATCCGCTGAACTGCACCGGGTGCGCCGCGACAGGCGCCGCGATGAAAGGACGGGATGCGGACGGTGCCGCCCGTGTTCCAGCTCTACCGCTTCTCCGACGACGACGCCGTGTGGTGGCGCCTCGTCAGCCCCAACGGGCGCGGCTTCGCCCGCAGCACGGCGGCGCTGCCGACCAGCGCGGTCGCGCGGGAGTCCGTCGACGCCGTGCGCGCCTCGGTCGGCGCACTCGTGCCGGTCCTCCGGCTGACCACCACCCACCGCTGGCAGTGGTTCCTCACGGCCGACGACGCCCCCGTGGTGCAGGGGATCGGCGACCAGGACCGTCGCGTCCGGTGCGCGCACGCGTGCCGGAACTTCGTGCTGCTCGCGCCCGACGCGCAGGTCGATCCCACCGTGACGACCTACCGCCGGACCTCCGCGCCCGTGGTCGCGCGGCGCTCGGGCACGTGAGCTCGAGGCGTGCCCGGTGGGGCGCGGCGGCGCTGGGTGTCGTCGCGGCTGCGCTCCTCGTGACGACGTCGCTGGCGGCCGTGCAGCAGGTGCGCGTGGCGGCCCGGGCCCCGGATCTCGTGGGCACCGCACCGGCCGCGCCGACGGAGCCGGCCCGACAGCCCGGCGGGCCGGTCGAGCCGGTCGGACCGGCCGAGCTGGCGCAGCACGCGGTCGTCGCACCGGTCGACCGCGCCGCAGCCACCTGGGTGTCGCAGGTGTCGGCGCTGACCGGCCTCGGTCCGGTGGCGCTCCAGGCCTACGCCGACGCCACGCTGGGGATGGCGCGGCTCGACCCCGGCTGCCGCCTCGGCTGGACGACGGTCGCGGCGATCGGGACGGTCGAGTCGGGCAACGGCACGCACGGCGGTGCCCGGCTGCTGGCGGACGCCCGGCCGAGCGTCCCGATCGTCGGCCCCGCCCTCGACGGCACGGCGGGCACCGCCGCGATCCCGGCGGGTCCGGACGAGGCGGGGTGGCACGGTGACGCCGTCTGGTCGCACGCGGTGGGACCGATGCAGTTCCTGCCGTCGACGTGGCGCCGGTGGGCCAGCGACGGTGACGGCGACGGGGTGCAGGACCCGAACGACCTGGACGACGCCGCGCTCGCGGCCGGGCGCTACCTCTGCGCGGGCGGACGGGACCTCGCGACGCCCGAGGGGTGGCAGGCGGCGGTGCTGTCCTACAACCACGACGACGCGTACGTGGCGCTGGTGCTCGCCACGGCGAACGGCTTCGCGGCCGCAGCGGCTCGATGACGGGGCGGCTGCTCGGCGGGCGGTATGCGCTGGGCGGCCTCGTCGGCTCCGGCGGGTCGGCCGACGTGTTCGCCGCGGTGGACGTCCGGCTCGGGCGGGACGTCGCCGTCAAGGTGCTGCGCGCTCCCGCGGCACCGGGGGCGGACCCCTGGGCGCAGCTGCGGGCCGGTGCGCGACTCGACCACCCGAACGTCGTGCACGTGCTCGACGCCGGCTCCGACGCAGAGGGGCGCGCGTTCCTGGTGCTGGACCTGGTGGTCGGGCGGACGCTGACCGAGCTGCTCGCACGCGGTCCGCTGGAGCCCCGCGCCGCCCTCACGGTGCTGGACGGGGTGCTCGCGGGTCTGGAGCACGCGCACGAGCGGGGAGTGCTGCACCTCGACCTGTCGCCGTCGAACGTCGTGGTGCCGAGCCTGGGCGGGCCGAGCGCCGTGCTCCTCGACGTCGGGGCGACGCCGGGTCCCGACCCGGCCGACCCTCGCGTGACGGTGAGCCCGCACTACGCCGCGCCCGAGGTCGCGACGGGCGCCGGCGGCGACGCACGGTCGGACGTCTACTCGGCCGGGGCGCTGCTGTTCCACCTCGTCACGGGTCGCCCGCCCTTCGACGACGCCGACCCGCAGCGCGTCCTGGCGGCGCAGGTGTCGCAGGAGCCGGCACGGCCCGGCACCCTGGTCCCGGGCCTGCCGCCGGAGGTCGACCGGATGGTGGCCCGTGCGCTGGCCAAGGACCCCGCCCGGCGGTTCCGCAGCGCGGCGGACCTGCGCGCGCAGGTCCGCAC
>NZ_CAURTV010000157.1:0-5782 GCF_963527515.1 uncultured Cellulomonas sp.
CCCGCCACCCGCCGCGGCTGCGGCGGCACGGCGGCGTCGATCGCGGCGAGCTGGGCGTCGGACGGACGGACACCGCCTGGCAGGCTCGGCGCGGCGGGCGCGTCCGCGAGGGGCCGCGTCACCAGGCCGAGCTCGAAGATCGCCACGTCGCTCGCCCCGCGCGCGACGTTCCGCCGGGCGGTGTCGAGGAGCGTGACCAGCAGGTTCGTCCGGAGGAACGGCTGCTCGTCGGACAGCGGGTTGACCAGCCGGACCGCGCGGCGGCGGTCGTCGTCGGCGGGCAGCCGCAGCACGTCGAGCTGCTCGGTGCTGATGAACGGGTAGCTGAGCACCTCCACCAGCCCCGACTCCGCCAGCCCGCGCGCCACCGAGCGACGCGTCCGCTGCGAGGCGGTGAGCCCGGTGCCGGCCGGCGCGGCAGGGAGGGTCGACGGGATGGCGTCGTACCCGCGCAGCCGCGCGACCTCCTCCACCAGGTCCACGCCCGCGACGAGATCGGGTCGCCACGAGGGGGCCTGCACGCTGACCACCCCCGGCCGGGCGTCCGTGAGGTCACAACCGATCGCGACGAGCGTCTCGCGCACCTCGTCGGCCGTGTAGGGCACCCCGACCAGGCGCGCGGGCAGGTCGAGCGCGAGCTCGAACGACGGCACGGGGACGCGTCGGTCCACATCGGTCAGCTGCGGGTCCGCCACTCCGCCGCCGTGCTCGACCAGGAGTGCGACCGCGCGTGCGACCGCGACCGGCGGGAGCGCAGGGTCGACGCCTCGCTCGAACCGCTTGGCCGCCTCGCTGGGCAGCTTGTGCCGGCGCGCCGTCCGGGCGACCGTGATCGGGTCGAAGTGGGCGGCCTCGACCAGCAGGTCCGTCGTGCTCCCGCTGACCTCGCTGTCGCCGCCGCCCATGACGGCCGCGAGACCGATCGGTCGGGACCCGCGCAGGCCGTCCGGGCTGTCGGTGATGAGCAGGTCCTCGGGGTCGAGCGCACGCTCGACGTCGTCGAGGGTGCGGATCTTCTCCCCGGGTCCGGCGCGCCGGACGACGATCGGCTCCGCCAGGTGCGCGAGGTCGTAGGCGTGCAGGGGCTGGCCGAGGTCGAGCATGACGTAGTTGGTCACGTCGACCGCGAGCCCGATCGGCCGCATGCCGGCCTGCTGCAGCCGGCGCTGCAGCCACGCCGGGGACGGGTCGTGGGCGCGCACGCCCCGGACCACCTGCGCGACGAACCGGTCCGCGCCGGGCACGCCGTTCACGGGCGCCACGTCGTCGATCTCGACGTCGAACCCACCGCCGACCGGCACGGTCTCCCCGCCGGGCAGGCCGTGGTCGGTGAACACCGCACCGGTGGACAGGCCGTACTCGCGCGCGACCCCACGCATGGAGAAGCAGTAGCCGCGGTCGGGCGTCACGTTGATCTCGAGCACCTCGTCGCCGAGGCCCAGCAGCTCACGCGCGTCGGTCCCGACAGGCGCGTCCAGCCCGAGCGTCGACAGGACGATGATGCCCGCGTGGTCCTCGCCGAGGCCGAGCTCGCGTGCCGAGCAGATCATGCCGTCGGAGACGTGACCGTAGGTCTTGCGCGACGCGATGGGGAACGGCCCCGGCAGGACGGCGCCGGGCAGCGCGACGACCACGCGGTCGCCGACGACGAAGTTGTGCGCGCCGCAGACGATGCCGCGGGGAGCGCCACCTGGCTCGTTGTGCTCCGGGCCCACGTCCACCCGGCACCAGTTGATGGTCTTGCCGTTCTTCTGCGGCTCCGGGGTCAGCTCCACGACCTCGCCGACGACCAGCGGGCCGGTCACGGCGGCGGCGTGGATCGCCTCCTCCTCCAGGCCGACGCGGACCAGGTCCGCCGCCAGCTTCTCGGCGGTCAGGTCCGTGGGCAGCTCGACGTGCTCGGCGAGCCACGTCAGGGGGATGCGCGGCATCAGATCTCCGTCCCGAACTGCGTGGAGAAGCGAATGTCGCCCTCCACCATGTCGTGCATGTCAGCGATGCCGTGGCGCAGCATCAGGGTGCGCTCGATGCCCATGCCGAACGCGAAGCCGGAGTAGACCTCCGGGTCGATGCCGACCGCCCGCAGCACGTGCGGGTTGACCATGCCGCAGCCACCCCACTCGATCCATCCGGGCCCGCCCTTCTTCTGCGGGAACCACAGGTCCATCTCCGCGCTGGGCTCGGTGAACGGGAAGAACGAGGGCCGCAGGCGCGTCCGGGCCTCGGGCCCGAAGATCGCCTGCGCGAAGCGGTCGAGCGTCCCCTTGAGGTGCGCCATGGTCAGGCCCTTGTCCACGGCGAGGCCCTCGACCTGGTGGAACACGGGGGTGTGCGTGGCGTCGAGCTCGTCCGTGCGGAACACCTTGCCCGGGCAGGCGATGTAGACCGGCAGGTCGCGCTGGAGCAGGGTGCGGGCCTGCACCGGTGACGTGTGGGTGCGCAGCACCAGGCCGGGCTGGTCGACGAAGAACGTGTCCTGCATCTGCCGGGCAGGGTGGTCGACGCCGAAGTTGAGCGCGTCGAAGTTGAACCACTCGGCGTCGAGCTCAGGTCCCTCGGCGATCTCCCAGCCCATCGACACGAAGATGTCGGCGATGCGCTCGGAGAGCGTCTCCAGCGGGTGCCGGGCGCCCCGCGGGCGGCGGTCCGTCGGGAGCGTCACGTCGACCGACTCGTCGACCAGGACGCGCTCGTCGCGCTCGGCCTCGAGCTGCGCCTGACGCTCGGCCAGCGCGCCCGCCAGGCGACCCTTGGCCTGGCCGAGCATCTTGCCCGCGGTCGCCTTGTCGGCCGGGGCGAGCCCGCCGATGGCGCGGTTGGCCAGCGCGATCGGGCTGCGCTCCCCCACGTGCTCGAGGCGGGCGGTCTTCAGGGCGTCGAGGTCGGCCGCGGCCGCGAGGGCCTTGAGCGCGTCCTCGACGGCGGACTCGATGCCGGGGGCGTCGAGCGGGGACAGGGCGGTGTCGTCGGACATCCTGACCTTCCAGTGCAGGTTCTGGGCGGCCGGCGCGTGCGCACGGCCGTGGCTGGGGCGCAGAGGCACCCGGCCGGCGGACAAGTCTAGAGGCGCCCGATCCGGGTGAGTGTGGCCCGTCCATCGACGGACGGCCTGCTCAGGTGCGCGTCAGCGGCGCGGCCCGGGTACGGGCCCGGGAAATCGGCGACCACCGGCCGCCTGCGCTCGCGCTGTCATGGCGGCCATCCTGCCACGGTTGCCGTCAGCGTCCGAGCGGAAACGTCGCGACCCGCTCGTACAGCGGTCCCCCGCCGCGGCCCGCCCCGGGTCGGGACGACACCAGCTCGAGCTCCTCGACGAGCCACCGGGGACCCTCGTAGACGGCGAGCGCCCGCACCAGGGCGGCGGCGACGTCCTCCTCGGCTCCCGGTACGTCCGGTCGCGCACCCGGCCGGTCCGGTCGCGACGAGCGCCGGCGGGGCGGTCTGCTCCCCGGCCTGACGCGCCCGACGGTGAGGTGCGGGCGGTCGCGCGGCCGGTTGTCGGTGACCCCTCCCGACGACTCTCCCGCCTCGACGCAGCCACGACCGACCGCGCGCTGCGCGTCCAGGTCCCCCGCCACGCCGACCCAGAGCGTGCGGTGCGAGAACACGCCGGCGCCGCGCAGCGCCAGCTCGTACGGCTGGACCCCGGCGGCCACCTCCGCCAGGTCGGCCGTCAGGCCGGGCACGGCCCCGTCCGGCAGGTCGCCGTAGAACGCGACCGTCAGGTGCCAGGTCTCCCGCGCGGACCAGCGCACCGCCGACGACAGGCCCGCCGGCTCGCCCCGTACCGACGCCAGCGCCAGGTCCAGGTGGTCGAGCACGTCCTGCGGCGGCCACACCGCGGCGAACAACCTCACCGCTGCGCCCGGGCGCTCGCGTACAGGCAGACGGTCGCCGCGGTCGCCAGGTTGAGCGACTCGGCCCGGCCCCGGATCGGCACCCGGACGACGGCATCGGCCAGGGCTCGGTCCTCGTCGCGCAGGCCCCACGCCTCGTTGCCGAACACCCACGCCGTCGGGCGCGACAGGTCCGGGACGCCGTCCTCCGCCGAGCCCGCGACGTCCAGCAGGTCGTCCAGGTCGAAGTCGCCCGCACCGTCCGCCGCCAGGACGAGCAGGCCTGCTGCGCGCAGGGCGGCCGTCGTCGGGGCCAGCTCCGCGCCCGTGACCACGGGCAGGTGGAACAGCGACCCGGCCGTCGACCGCACGACCTTGGGGTTGTGCACGTCGACGCTCTCGGCCGTCAGCACCGCGGCGTCCGCGCCGGCGGCGTCGGCGGCGCGGATGACCGTGCCGGCGTTCCCAGGGTCCCGGACGTGCGCGAGCACCGCGACGAGGGTCGGCGCCCCGGCGAGCACGGACTGCAGCGTGTGCCCGATCAGGGACGCCACCGCGACAACCTGCTGACCGTCCGGGCTCATGGCGTCGAGCACCTCGGCGGTGCCGAGGTGGACCCGGATCCCTCGGGTGCGCGAGGAGTCGACGATCTCCGGGTAGCGCTGCGCCGACGCCTCCGTGACGTAGACGTCGTGCACGTCCGCCGCGAGCACCGCCTCACGCACCGCCTGCGGACCCTCCACCACGAACCGCCCGGCCCGCTGCCGCACGGAGCGTCCGGCCAGCGCACGCACCGCCTTGACCCGCTCGGCCCGGGCGTTGGTCAGGATCTCGTCGGTCACGGGGACATCATGCCCGGGCACGACGAAGCCCCCGCGAACCGGTGACGGTTCCGGGGGCTCCGGGTGCGCCGGACCGCCGCCCGGCCCCGCGGCGGCGGGGCGATCGGGCGGTCGGTCAGCGTCGGACGAGGGTCACGCAGCCTTCGGCGCGTTGACGTCCGCGGGCAGTGCGGCCTTCGCCGTGGCGACGAGCGACGCGAACGTCGCGGCGTCGTTCACCGCGATGTCGGCGAGGACGCGACGGTCGACCTCGACACCCGCGAGCTTGAGGCCCTGGATGAGTCGGTTGTACGTCAGGCCCTGCTCGCGCGACGCAGCGTTGATGCGCTGGATCCACAGCTTGCGGAAGTCCTGCTTGCGCACCTTGCGGTCGCGGTACGCGTAGACGAGGGAGTGGGTGACCTGCTCCTTCGCCTTCCGGTACAGGCGCGACCGCTGGCCGCGGTAGCCCGCAGCGCGCTCGAGGGTTGTACGGCGCTTCTTCTGGGCGTTGACCGCCCGCTTCACGCGTGCCACGTGATGCTCCTTGCTTGTCTCAGGCTCGGACCGGGTGACCGGGGCGCAGCAGCGCCCCCGACGTCACTTGCCGAGCAGCTTCTTGATGCGGGGGGCGTCGGCAGGGGAGACGACGAGGTCGCCGGCCAGGCGGCGGGTGCGACGGCTCGACTTGTGCTCGAGCAGGTGGCGACCGCCGGCCTGCTCGCGCATGACCTTGCCGGTCCCGGTGACCCGGAAGCGCTTCTTGGCACCGGAGTGCGTCTTGTTCTTCGGCATGGCTGCCGTGTCTCCTTGTCCTTCACATCGCACGGGTTCGTACGACTCGTCTGGTGCGGTCCGACCGGGGGGCCGGGCCGTCCGTTCGTTCGGGTTCAGCTGGCCTCTTCCGAGGCCGTCGTGCTGGTCTGTGCCTTCGCCGGGCCGGGACGCGGCGCGGGTCGTGCTGCGGCGCTCGGCCGGGGGGTGGCCGGCTTGGGCGTCGCGGGCTTCGCCGCCGCCGGTGAGTCAGTCTTCGGCGCTGCCGACGGGGCCGCGGGCTGCGGCGTCGAGGGCGTGGTGGTCGGCTTGGGTGCTGCAGCCGGGCGCGCGGCAGCCGCGGGACGGGCT
>NZ_CAURTV010000158.1:0-5708 GCF_963527515.1 uncultured Cellulomonas sp.
CCTCCGCGGCCCGCCGCGCGGGTGCCGTGCGCGGCGAGGCGGGCGCGCCGGGAGCCGGTCGCGTCGTCGGGGAGCGCGACGATCGCGCTCCCGCCGGGCTCGAGGCCGAGACGTCCGCGGAAGTCGTCGGCGAGGGCGACGGCGTACCGGTGGACCTCGTCGCGCGGGGCGTCCGCGAACAGCTCCAGCACCGGCACGGCGCCCACCCAGCAGAGCCAGGCGGGGGAGACGTCGAACCGCCGCGCGTCCCGGGCGAGCTCCATGCGGGGGCCGTAGACCGACGACCAGATCTCCTCGCCCGCATACCAGCCGGCGCTCGTCGGCCGGATCCGGTCGAGGTGCTCCGGGCGGACCGTCAGGAACGCGGTGCCCCGGGGTGCGGCCAGCCACTTGTACGCCGCGCAGACCGTGACGTCGAACTGCCCCGCGTCCACGGGCAGCCACCCCGCGGCCTGCGTGAGGTCGCAGACTGTCTGTGCACCGGCGGCCGCCGCAGCCGTACGGATCGCGGCCGCGTCGGCGACCCGTCCGTCGCGCGACTGCACTAGCGAGAACGCGACCGTGTGGGTGGTGGTGCGGACCTCGTCGGCCAGCGACTCCACCGGCACGTGCCGGACGGTCACGCCACGGTCGGCGTGGGCCAGGAACGGGAACACGACCGACGCGAAGTCGCCGTCGACCGTGAGCACCTCGGCGCCGTCCGGCACGGCGGCCGCGACGAGCCCGACCAGCGCGGACGCCTGCGAGCCGACCGCCACCCACGACGGGTCCACGCCGACCAGCCGGGCGTACGCGCGGCGCGACGCCGTCACGGCCTCGTCGTACACCGCGAGGTCGGCCTTGCCCGCCTGCCAGGTGTCCAGGGCGGCGCGCACCGCGTCCACCGTGACCCGCGCGGGCAGGCCGCAGGTCGCGGCGTCGAGATAGCCGGGCACGGGGTCGAACGCGGAGCGCAGCACGGTCAGGGAGCTCATGGCGACGATCCTCTCGCAGGCTCGGAGTCCTCGATCGCGCCGCGAGAACAACCTGAGTGGCGGACGCGGGGTCTGTCACGACACTCACGTTGTCGTCGCCGCGGTCAGTCCAAGGTGTGCAGCCAGTCCCGGACCGCGTCGGCCACGGCGGTGGCGCTCGTCGGCGTGTGCGTGCCAGGGAGGAAGACGGTGGTGACCGGCCCCGCGACCGCGGCCAGGTGGGTGGTCAGCTCGTCGGGGGAGCCGAACGGGTCCGTGGTGCCGGAGACGGCCAGCACCGGGACGCGCAGGTCGGGCAGGTGCGCGACGCGGAGGGTGTCCGGGCGGCCCGGCGGGTGCAGCGGGTACGACAGGAGGACCAGGCCGGCCGCGGGGAGCCCGGCGGCGACGGCCATCGAGCACATGCGGCCGCCGAACGAGCGGCCGCCGAGCACCAGCGACTCCGTCCCGACGCCGAGCGAGGCCGCGAACGCGGCGGCCTGCACGGTGACCTGCGCGATCGCCGGTGCCGCAGTCTTCGGGAGATCCAGCCGCAGCACGGGCAGCGGTGCGACGGCCGTCTCGACCGCGACGAGCGCCGGGCTGTCGCGGCTGCCCCCGAAGCCGGGAGTGAGCAGCAGGCCGGCGACGGTCACTGCAGGCCCAGCACCGAGGTGATGGTGCGGACCACGCCGTTGGCGGTGTTGGCGGGGGCGACGAACCGCGCGTGCGCCCGGACGTCGGGGTGCGCGTTGTCCATCGCGAACGACCAGTGCGCGGCGTCCAGCAGGCCGATGTCGTTGAAGTAGTCGCCGAACGCCATGGTCTGCTCCGGGATGATCCCCCGGGCGTCCTGCACCGCGCGCAGGGCGTGCCCCTTGTCGGCGGTGGGGCTCATCACGTCGACCCAGTGCGTGCCGGACACCAGGGCGTCGAACGGCTCGAGGAGCGGGCCGACCCCCGTGGCGGCCGAGCCGAAGTCGTACACCGCGACCTTGAGCACCTCGTCGTCGTCGACGGCTGCCAGGTCATCGAGCACCCGCAGGTTCGCGTAGTACGGCCGCACCTGGTCGAGGAACGGGTCGTCGGTGCGCTCGACGTAGGCCGACCGCAGCCCGCACACCACGGTGCCCAGGTCCAGGTGGTCCGCCGCGCGCACCGTCTCGACGACCTTGCGCGCCGTGGCCAGGTCGAGCGGGTCCACGCTGATCACCTCGTCGTGCTGCACGACGTGGGCGCCGTTCTCCGCGATGTACACCAGCTCGTCGCGGCCGAACTGGCGGCGCAGGGTGGGGTACGCCCGACCGCTGGCCGGGCACAGCAGGATGCCGCGGCGGTCGAGCTGGTCGAGCAGCGGCCAGAAGTCGGCGGGGATCTGCTTGTGCTCGTCGAGGAGCGAGCCGTCCATGTCGACCGCGATCAGCCGGATGTCGGGCACGGTGTCGAAGACGGGAGGTTCCACGTCCTGATCCTCTCAGGCCCCCTCGCGTGCCAGGTGCTCGACCGTCGCGGTCAGCGCGCGCAGGCCCGTCTCGACGTCGGCCACGCTGACGGCCTCGTCGGGATGGTGGCTGATCCCGTCCGGGTTGCGCAGGAAGAGCATGCCGACACCGGTGACCGCGCCCATGGCCATCGCGTCGTGCCCGGCGCGGCTGAACAGGGCGGGGACGTGGCGGCGGCCGGTGTCCTCGATGCCCGCACGGACGACGTCCTGCAGCAGGGTGTCGCAGCGGACCGCCGGCGCCTCGTGCAGCTCGCGCGCCGACCAGGTCAGGCCGCGGCGGCCGGCGATCTCGTCCATCGCCGATGTGATGCCCCGCCAGACGCGGTCGCGGTCGTCGTCGTGCTCGCCGCGCAGGTCCACCGTGAGCCGGGCCTCGCCGGGCACCACGTTGACCGCGCCGGGGAACGTCTCCAGGCGGCCGACGGTGCCGATGATGTGGTGCTCGGCGCGGCACAGGCGCTCGACGGCGAGGGCGACCTCGCTGGCGCCGAGCAGGGCGTCGTGCCGCGTCTCGTACCGGGCCCCGCCGGCGTGCCGGGCCTCCCCGTCGATCTGCACGGCGAACCGCCGGGCGCTCGCGATCGACGTGACGACGCCCAGCGGGGAGCCCCCGTCGTCGAGCTCCGGCCCCTGCTCGATGTGCGCCTCGAGGTACCCCGCCAGCGAGTCGGCGGGCCGCGCGGCCGTGCCGACCCGACCGGGGTCCAGCCCGAACTCGCGGAACGCCGTGCGCAGCGTGGTGCCGTGCGCGTCGGTGAGGTCCCACCACGCCTCGTCCCACCGGCCGGCCATCGCGGAGCTGCCCAGCAGGGCGGTGCCGAACCGCGCGCCCTCCTCGTCCCAGAACGCCACGACGTCGAGCCCGAACCGCAGTGAGGCGGCCCGCGGTCGCAGGGCCCGGACCACCTCGATGGCCATGAGCACGCCGACGATCCCGTCGTACCGGCCGGCGTCGCGCACGGTGTCCAGGTGCGAGCCCAGCAGGAGTGAGGGCGCCTCGGGGTCCCGGCCGGCCAGGTGCCCGCACTGGTTGCCGGCCGCGTCCTGCCACGTGTCCAGACCGACCTCGCGCATCCAGCGGGCGGCCAGCCGGTTCACGCGGGCGTGCTCCGGGGACAGGTAGACGCGCTCGATCCCGCCGGCCATGGAGGAGTACGCCGCCAGCTCGTCGCAGCGGGCCATGATGCGCCGGGCGGCGACGGCGGCGTCGAGCATCAGGCCTCGGACCAGGCCAGGTACGCGGCGTCGACCCCGCCGCCGTGGGGGACCCTCGCGCCGGCCCGGCGCAGCACCTGCTCGAGGGCGGCGAGGGTGGTCAGCACGGTGTCCAGCCGCGCGTTGGCGCCCATGGTGCCGATCCGCCAGACCCGGCCGTGCAGCGGGCCGAACGAGGTGCCGATCTCGATCCCGAAGTCCTGCAGCAGCGCGGTGCGCACGGTGTCCCCGTCGACTCCGGCGGGGATCTCCACCGCGACCACGTTGTGCATCTTGTGCGCCACGTCCCCGAACACCCCCAGCCCCAGCCCGCGGACGCCCGCCAGCATCGCCCGGCCGGCCCGCTCGTGCCGGTCGATGACCGCCTGCCGGCCCTCCTCCAGGATGATCCGGGCGCACTCGTGGGCGGCGTACAGCATGCTCGTCGCCTCGGTGTGGTGGTTCAACCGCCGCGGCCCCCAGTAGTCGAGGATCATGCCGAGGTCGAAGTAGTTGGAGCGCACGGGCTCCCCGGTGTCCTCGTCGGACTCCTCGCGCAGGCCCGCCTCGATGCGGCGTCGTCCGCGGACCACCTCGACCGCGCGCTCGGACAGGCTGATCGGCGCGCTGCCCGAGGGGCCGGACAGGCACTTCTGCAGGCCGGCCGTGACGGCGTCGAGGCCCCACGCGTCCAGCTCGAACGCGTTGCCGCCGAGGGACGCGGTGGCGTCGGTGTAGAAGAGCACACCGTGCTTCTGGCAGATCGCACCGACCTCGTCGAGCGGCTGGAGCATGGTGGTGGACGTGTCGCCCTGGACGACCGCCAGCAGGTGCGGCCGCACGCGGACGACCGCCTCCTCGATGACGGACGCCGGGAACACCTGCCCCCACGGCACCTCGATCGTGTGCACCTCTGCCTGCGCGCGCTGCGCGATCTCGGCCAGCAGGTGCCCGAACCGGCCGAACACGGGAACGAGCACGCGCTCGCCCGGCCGCACCAGCGACACCAGGGCCGCCTCGATGCCCGCGCGGGAAGTGCCGTCCACCAGCAGGGTCGCCTCGTTGGTCGTCGCGAAGACCTCGCGGTACAGCTCCATCGTCTGGTTCATGTACCCCGTCATCGCCGGGTCGTACTGGCCGACCAGCGGCGTGGACAGCGCCCGGAGCACCCGCGGGTCGGCGTTCACCGGACCCGGTCCCATGAGCAGGCGGGCGGGCGGGTTCACCGGGGTGGTCATGCGGGTCCTCCGAGGGAGCGTGCGTGACGGACCAGCGAGAGGTCGCTGCCGCGGGGGCCGACGAAGCAGAGCCCGACCGGTGCCGGTCCGAGGGTGGACGGGAAGGTGAGCGCCGGGACGGACAGCGCGGGGAGGCCGCCGATGCCGGCCAGGGCCGTCATCCGCAGGGTCGCCGCGCGGACCCGCTCCAGGTCGTCGGTCCGCGCGGGGGCCGGGCCGGGCGTGGTCGGCATGACCAGGACGGCGTCGTCGGCGATCGCGCGGATCACCCCAGCGAGCCGCTCGACCTCGGCCCGGGCCGTCGCCTCCTGGGTTGCGGTCACCTCGCGCGCGACCTCGAAGCGCTCCCGCACCCCGGGTCCGACGGCGTCCGGGTGCTCCTCGATCCAGGTGCCGTGAGCCCGCCACGCCTCGGCCGCCTGCACCACGCGGAACGCCTCGAACCACGTGTCGAGCGGGCCGACCTCGATCTCCTGCACGGTCCCGCCGGCCCATGCCTCGAACGCCTCGCGCGTGGCCGGCTCGACCAGCTGCAGCACCTCGACGGGGACCACGCGGCGCGCGGGCAGGAGCGGGGCGTCGTCCTGCAGGCACCAGCCGGCCACGTGCTCGAGCGTCGCGCCGGTGCGGGTGAGCCAGCCGACCGTGTCGAACGACGGCGCGAGCGGCAGCATGCCCTGCCGCGGCACCAGCCCGTGCGTGGTCCGCAGCCCCCACAGGCCCTGGTAGCTGGCCGGCACGCGGACCGACCCGGCCGTGTCGCTGGCCAGCCCGACGTCGGCCTGCCCGGTGGCGACGGCGGTGGCCGGACCGCTCGAC
>NZ_CAURTV010000159.1:0-5684 GCF_963527515.1 uncultured Cellulomonas sp.
CGCCCGCCGCGACGACGACGGCTGCCGCCCTCGCGCGCCTCGCCTGACTCGTCCGCGGGACGCTCCGTGCGCGGGCCGGTGCTCGCCGGCGCGGCGCTGGTCCGCGAGTCGCCCGACCGCGGCCGGGAGTCACCGGAGCCACGCCGCGAGTCGCCGCCACGTCCGCCACGGATCGCGTCGGAGTGCGAGGTCGCGGGACGGCCCCCGCCCCGCTTCCCGGTCTCGCCCAGGTCCTCGAGCTTCTCGGCGCCGAGCCCCTCGCGGGTCTGCTGCGACTTGGGCAGCCGGCCCTTGGTGCCCTCGGGGATGTCGAGGTCGGCGTACACGTGCGCGGAGCTGGAGTAGGACTCGATCGGAGCGGGGATGCCGAGGTTCAGCGCCTTGTCGATGAGGCCCCAGCGCGGGATGTCGTCCCAGTCGACGAACGTGACCGCGGTGCCCTTGGCGCCCGCGCGGCCGGTGCGGCCGGTGCGGTGCAGGTAGGTCTTCTCGTCCTCGGGGCACTGGTAGTTGATGACGTGCGTGACGGCCTCGACGTCGATGCCGCGGGCGGCCACGTCGGTGGCGACGAGGACGTCGACCTTGCCGTGGCGGAACGCGCGCAGCGCCTGCTCACGGGCACCCTGGCCGAGGTCGCCGTGCAGCGCCCCGGCGGCGAAGCCGCGCTCGACCAGGTCGTCGGCCACCTTGGCGGCCGTGCGCTTGGTGCGGGCGAACACGATGGTCAGGCCGCGGCCGCGGGCCTGCAGGATGCGGGCCAGCATCTCGACCTTGTCGAGCGCGTGCGCGCGGTAGACGACCTGCTTGATGTTCTTGACGGTCTGGCCGTCGTCGTCCGGGTCCGCGGCGCGGATGTGCGTCGGCTGCGTCATGTAGCGGCGGGCCATCGCGACCACGGCGCCCGGCATGGTGGCCGAGAACAGCATGGTGTGGCGGCTGGCCGGCGTGGCAGAGAGCAGGGTCTCGACGTCGGGCAGGAAGCCCAGGTCGAGCATCTCGTCGGCCTCGTCGAGCACGACCGCCTGCACGTGCGACAGGTCCAGGTGCTTCTGCTTGAGCAGGTCGATCATGCGCCCGGGGGTGCCGACGACCACGTCGACGCCGGTGTTCAGCGCGGCGATCTGCGGCTCGTACGCGCGGCCGCCGTAGACCTGCAGCACGCGGACCTTGCGGCGCGAGCTGGCCGTGGCCAGGTCCCCGGCCACCTGGACGGCGAGCTCACGCGTCGGCACGACGACGAGCGCCTGCGGCTTGCCCGGGTGGGCCAGCTGCTCGTAGCCCTCCTCGCCGGGGGCGACCACGCGGTGCAGCAGCGGGACGCCGAAGCCGAGGGTCTTGCCGGTGCCGGTCTTGGCCTGGCCGATGATGTCGTGGCCGGACAGGGCCACCGGCAGCGTCATCGCCTGGATGGGGAACGGGTTGATGATGCCGGCGTCGGCGAGCGCCTGGACGATCTCGGGGCGGACGTCGAAGTCCGCGAACGAGGCGTCGACGGCCTGTACGGAGGACCAGGTGTTCTTCAGGGGGCGGGACATGGGCTCGGCCAGAGCAGAGACCTGCTCCGGCGTCTCGTCGGTGGTGGTCACGAGGACTCTTCACTGCGAAGGGTGGTGTGCCGCGCGCTGTCCGGGGCCGACGGATCGGACCGTCCCGGGCGACAGCGGAGCTCACCACGCGGGTTGGCCGGCAGCCGATCGTGCAAGTCGACTCGCGAGCGTCGTCCGGACAGGTCCGGGGCTGCACGAGAATGGGTCTGATCGTCGAGCACAAATGGGGAAACCGAGACGACCGGGCAACCGAATTACCTGCTCAGTCTATCTGACCGCCACGGCGGACCGGTCGTCGCCCCGCCGAGGGGTTCCCGAGGCCAGCGGGCTACGATCCTCGGATGACGACGACGCATGCACGGACCGGCCCGCAGGCCCCCGGGGCCGCCGGTTCCCTGGAGCTCTCGGACGCGGTCGAGCTGCTCGGCCTCGTCGCCCAGCTGGAGCACGTGGCGTTCGCACGGCTCGCCGCGGACGCGGCCCTCGCCCCGACCGTCGAGCAGCGCCTGGAGCTCAGCCGGTTCGCGGCGGCGGCGGTCGAGCGCCGGGACCGCGTCCTGGCACGCATCGCGGAGATCGGCGGCGACCCGGTGGCCGCCCTGCACCAGTACGACGACGTCCTGGACGACTTCGACGCCCGCACCCAGCCCGGCTCCTGGTGGGAGCGGCTGCTCACGTCCTACGTCGGCTACGGCGTGGCCGACGACTTCTGCCGGCTCGCCGCCGAGGGGCTGGACCCGGGGTCGCGCACCGTCGTTCTCGAGGTCCTCGACGACGCCTCGCACGCCGACCTGGCCGTCGCGGAGCTCGATGCGGCGGGTGCCGCGGACGGTGTCCTGACCGCCCGGCTCGCCCTGTGGGGCCGACGGCTGGTGGGGGAGGCGCTCGGCGTCGTCCAGCGCCTGCTGGTCCAGCGGCCCGCGCTCGTCCGGCTCCTCTCGGCCGGCTCCGCCGGTGCCCCGGCCGAGCCCCCGACGAAGCTCTTCGGGGAGCTCACCGCGCAGCACACCCGGCGGATGAGCCGGCTGGGCCTCACCGCCTGAGCCCTGCCCGGACGGAACCGCCTGAGCACGCCGGAGCCCCGCCCGGACGGATCCGGACGGGGCTCGTGGTGCGGGTCGGTCAGATGTTGCCGAAGCCGACGCGGCCCTTGCTCTCGGAGCCGATCTCGACGTAGCCCAGGCTCGCCGTCGGCACGATGACCCGGCGTCCCCGGACGTCGACCAGCTCGAGCGCCGGTCGCCCGCTGAGGGCGGCGGCCACGGCGGCGGCGACCTCGTCCGGCGACTGGTCGGACTCGAGGCTGATCTCCCGAGGCAGGTTCTGCACGCCGATGGTGATCTCCACCGTCATCTCCTTCACGTCCTTACTCCACGCTGTGGTTCTCGGGCGCCCGTCAGCCGGTGGGCCGGGGCACGTCGTCCGATCCTAGGCGTCCTCGTACGCGAAGTCGGGCCGGATCAGCGCGGACACCCCGCCCCAGGCCAGCTGGGTGACCAGCTCGACCGTGCGCTCGGGCCCGACCTCGGTCGGCTGGCGCAGACGGTGCGTCGCCGCGCCCTGCGCCATGGCGATCAGGGAGACAGCGAGCATCCCCGCGTCGTCCATCGACAGGGCTGTGACCTGCGACAGGACGCCGGCGATGCGGCGGGCGGCCTCGGACGACGCGTGCTCCACCCGTGCCCGCACGTCGGCGTCGTGCGTGACGTCGGACTCGAAGAGCAGCGCGGACGACTCTCCTGCGCCCTCGACGAACATGATGTACGCCTGGACGATCGCGGCGATGACGTCGCGCCCGTCGCCGCGGCGCACAGGTCCCTGCTCGATGCCGGCCACGGCCTTCTCGACGGCGACCAGCAGGTCCGCGCCGTTCTGGTCGACCACCGCGAGGTACAGGTCGAGCTTGGACGGGAAGTGGCGGTACAGGACGGGCTTGCTGACCTCGGCGCGGTCCGCGATGTCGTCCATGGAGACGTGGTGGAAGCCCTCGGAGGAGAACAGCTCCTGGGCGATGCGCAGGACCTGGGCACGGCGCTCGTCGCGAGCCATCCGCGGGCTGCGGGCCCTCGGGGTCGAGTCGTCTGTCCCGTCCGTCATCCCGCGATGGTAGCCACGGGATGTGTCAGGGATGCGACGATGACCGGGTGACGGCACCGGATGCGCTCCGGAGGGACCAGGGACTGACGCAGGCGTCGGTCCCTGGTCGGCGTTCGCGCGCAGCGGTCCGTCGACGCCACCGGCCCGCTCGTCGGGCGCTCCCCGCCCTCGTGGCGGTGGCTGTCGGCCTCGTCCTCGGTGCTGCCAGCGCGGGCTGGACGGTCGGCTCGCCCCGCGCGGCAGCGGTGGTCGCCGACGTGCTCGGCCCGACGTCGACGTCCACCCCGGAGGTCATCGACCGCACCGGCTCGCAGAGCAGGGCGTCCGGCGGGCGCACCCTCCTCGCGCCGGACCCGGTCGTCGTGCCGCAGGGGATGCTCCCGACGGAGCCGGCACCCGGCATCGTCGCCCTCCCGCCCGGGTTGACCGCCCAGGACGTCTCGGCCGGGCTGCGGTCCGCCGAGGTCCCCACCTCCGGCGCCGGCACGTTCAGCGTGGTCCCCGGCGCCGACCCCGGTCCCGGCACGGGCACCGTGCGCACGGTGCGGGTCGAGGTCGAGGACGGGCTCGCCGTGGACCCCGCAGCGTTCGCCGCGACCGTCATGGCCACGCTCAACGACCCGCGCGGCTGGGGCGCCGACGGGTCGATCTCCTTCGCGCGGACGGACGGCGACGCCGAGATCAGGGTGCTGCTGGCCTCTCCGGACGCGGTCGACGACCTGTGCGCCCCGCTTCGCACGGGCGGCGAGGTCTCCTGCGGGACGGCGGGGCGGGCGGTCCTCAACCTGAAGCGGTGGGTGCTGGCCACCTCCGAGACGGCGGACGACAGGACCACCTACCGGCACTACCTGGTCAACCACGAGGTGGGCCACCTGCTCGGGCACGGGCACGAGCGGTGCCCGGGGCCGGGCCAGCGCGCCCCCCTCATGCAGCAGCAGTCGTACAAGGCGGCACCCTGCACCTTCAACGCGTGGCCCTTCCCGTGACGGTCTGACCACGGCGCGCGGGTCGTGCGCATCGGTGTCGGTGGCTCGTGATGGGATCGGTCGCGTGACCAGCACACCGCACGCCCTGCGCCTCGTGCGCCCGGCGTTCGCGGACGTGCCCGCCAGCGGACCGGGCGCCCCGGTGACGCTCGACCCGGAGCAGGCGGCGGCGGTGACCGCCACGGACGCCGCGCTGCTCGTCCTCGGGGCGCCGGGCACCGGGAAGACGACGGTCGCCCTCGAGGCGGTGGTCGCGGCGGTCGAGGCCGGTCTGTCGCCCGAGGACGTGCTGGTGCTCTCGTCGGGTCGGCGCGCGGCGGCGGACCTGCGCGACCGGCTCTCGGCGCGGCTGCGGCGCACGTCCGGGCGGCCCCTCGTGCAGACCGCGGCAGCGGCGGCGTTCTCCGTGCTGCGCGCCCGGGCGTCGGTGCTGGGCGAGCCCCCGCCGACGCTCGTGTCCGGCGCGGAGCAGGACCTGCTGCTGGGTGACCTGCTGGCCGGGCACGCCGCAGGGGACGGTGTCCCGCTGGCGTGGCCGCCGGAGGTCCGGCCCGACGTGCTCGGGCTGCGCCCGTTCCGCGACGAGCTGCGGGACCTGCTCATGCGCGCCGCCGAGCGCGGGCTGACCCCCGTGGACCTGGCTGCCCTCGCGCAGGCCCACCGCCGGCCGGTGTGGGCGAGCGCGGCACGGCTGTACGAGGAGTACCTCGACGTGGTCCAGCTGCGCACGGGCACCCCGGACCTCGGCGCCCGGCTGGACCCTGCGGTCGTCGTGGACGAGGCGGCGCAGGCGCTGCTGACGTGGGAGGACGAGGTTCCTGGAGCGGTACGTCCGCGCTGGGGGCTGGTGGTCGTCGACGACCACCAGGAGAGCACGTCCGCCACCGCCCGCCTGCTGCGGGTGCTCGCCGACGACGGCGCCCGCGTCCTGCTGCTGGCGGACCCGGACGCGGCGGTCCAGACGTTCCGCGGCGCGACGCCGTCGCTGGTCGGCCGCGCGGGGCTGCACGGCCCCGGACCGGGGGAGCTCGGCGCCCGGACCGTGGTCCTGAGC